>JAISGL010000414.1 GCA_031263125.1 Opitutaceae bacterium
CCAGGAACGGACTTCGCGTTGCCCTCACCCAATCGCAGGGTTCGGGTTTGGTTGGTGGCGGAAGAACATAGCGGTGCCTTTTGAATCTCAAAATCCTGCCGTCTGCGTAACATCAGTTATTAACTGATGTTACGCAGCATGCACGTAGCACAGGCTGCCAAGCCTGCTTTGCCGGGTGTCATTCGTTTGGGCGCATCTCAAAAACCGGACGAGCCAAGCTGCCAATTCCGAGTAGCGCGGACATCTTGCCCGCGTCGGGGGACGCCCTGCGAGCGGGCGCATCTCAAAAATCGGACAAGCAAGACACCGCGGCACGAGCATCTTGCCCGTATCGCAGCCGGCATGGGGCATGGAGGCGGCGCTTCGCACCGTCCACGGGGTTCGGGGTCAAGTAGAGCCTGTCCCTATTTCTATTTGACTGATTTGACTGATTCACGCGTGCGCGGTCTGGCACAAGGCCAAGTCTTGTAAAATCCGTTAATTGTGTAATGTCAGTTACTAACTGATGTTACGCAGCACGCACGTAGCGCAGGCTGCCAAGCCTGCTTCGCCGGGTGTCATTCGTTTGGGCGCATCTCAAAAAACTGGACGAGCCAAGCTGCCAATTCCGAGTAGTGCGGACATTTCGCCCGCGCCGGAGGACGCCCCGTGAGCGGGCGCATCTCAAAAACCGAACAAGCAAGACACCGAGGCTCAGGCACCTTGCTCGCATCGAAGCCGGCATGGGGGGCGGCGCTTCGCGCCGTCCACGGGCGAGACGCCCGCGCTACACACGGAATGCCCGCTCAGGACTGCCAGCGGCAGCCCGCGTTCAGGCTGCGAAATCTGCCAGCTGCGTAACATCAGGGTATAAAAAAAGCCGCTCCCTTGCGGGAGACGGCTTTCTTTGCGGAATACGTGTGGTCTGCGTCAGGCAGGCGCGGGCACCACCTTGGGCAGCTCGGCTCCAAGATCCACGGCGCGCGGGTGCAGCTTCTTTTTCTTCAAGGCGCTGGCTCGCACGCGAAGGAGGCGGTCGAGCTTCTGCGACATCAGGTCAATGGCCTTGTAGGCGTCTTCACTTTCCATCGTGACGACGAGGTCCGGACCACTGATCTCGATGTGCCCCTTGGCAAGGAAGCGCGGCTTGCCCTTGTGCAGTTTGTCGTATTCCAGATCAACGCGTATTCGGATTATCCTGGCATGATGCCGGAAGAGTCTTTCACATTTGCTCCTTATGAAAGCTCTGAGCGCGTCGGTTAGATCCAGATGAACTCCGCGAACAATAAGCTTGTTATTGTCGCTGGCCGATGAGGGAACGTTTTGTTTTTTCATCGTATGAGATACGGCACGCAATGTGGACACTTTGTTTCATGAGGGGAATCAAAATATCGCTCAAAACGCATATATTTTTTTGAACCCTTTTGCGGGATGTGTGCACAGGCGCCGTCTGGCGGTGTTCACGGTGTTTTTCAGATGTTGGCATCATCGAACTGATGTTGCACAGCGCGCAGGGCCTGACCTTGTGTCAGGCCGCACGTAGCGCAGGCTGCCAAGCCTGCTTTGCTTGCGATGCTCGCGGGGACGTCCCCGACGCGGGCGAGACGCCCGCGCTACACACGGGCGGGACGCCCGCGTCAGAACTGCCCCTGCCCGACAACGCGACAACGCCAAAACGATGTCGCACCCACACCCCCTCGTTTCGCACACCCCCCTCGTTTCGCACACCTCATCGTTTCGCACACCTCATCGTTTCCGCTTCACTTCCGGCCCATCACCGCTTCACTCTTCACCTTTTCCAAAACATGAGCACCACCACATCTGCTGAAAACGCCGTTCTCAAAACCAGCTACGGCGACATCACCATCAAATTCTGGCCCGACGTCGCGCCCAAAACCGTCGCGAATTTCACGAAACTCGCCCGCGAAGGTTTTTATAACGGCACCGCCTTTCACCGCATCATCAAGGGCTTCATGATCCAAGGCGGCTGCCCCAACACAAAACCCGGCCAATCCGGCACGCCCGGCACCGGCGGCCCCGGCTACCAGATCAAGGCCGAGTTCAACACCAAGTCGCACGTTCGCGGCGTCATCTCCATGGCCCGCTCGCAACATCCCGACTCCGCCGGCAGCCAGTTCTTCATCTGCCACGGCGACGCCCGCTTTCTCGACCGCCAGTACACCGCTTTTGGCGAACTCATCGCCGGCGACGACGTCCTTGAGCGCATCGCGACCGTCCCCACGCAACCCACCGGCGAACGCAGCTCGCCCATCGACCGCATCGAACTCAAGAGCGTCGAGATCATCCCCGCCGCGTAACCCATTGCAATCCATCGTGCGGCCCATCGCGCAATCCATCGTGTAATCCATCGCGCAGCCCTTGCTTCTTTTTCTTCTTTTTCCAACAAAAACGCCCGCCATCAACCGCGGGCGTTTTTTGCATCTGCAAACTGTCCGGTAATCGAAATGCTCGCCTGCCACCCCGCTCTCCCGCAATCGTTGACACGCATCCGCAATTCGCACTCGTCAATCCGCACTCGCAATCCACTCCCTCACCGTCTCAACCATGAAACCCATTCCCACTCGCATTCCCACTCCCACTCGCATTCTTACCCGCATTCCCACTCGTATTTCCTCCCGCACCACCCGCACCACCCGCATTCCCACCCGTATTCCCACCCGCATTTCCATTCGCCCCGTCCCCGCTTCGACACGCCGCCTTTGCGCCGCCATCCTGATGTTCGCGGCCTTCGCATTCGGAATATTCGGAACACAAATCCAAATGGCGCGTGCCCAAAATTCCTCCCCATCCTCATCTCCTTCCTCCTCCCCATCCCCTTCCCACTCTCCCTCTCCCGCCTCTTCTCCTTCTCCCGCCTCTTCTCCATCTCCATCTCCATCTCCATCTCCTTCTCCATCTCCTTCTCCTTCTCCCAGCCCCACCCCGGACGCCAACACCGCCCCCGTTTACGAACTCCCCAAATACACCGTCTCCGCGCAACGCATGCTTCCCGAACCCGAGCACTGGCGCCACACCGTCGCGGGCGGCTTCGAAATCCTCTCCAACGCGTCCGATTCCGACACGCAGAAATTTTTCCGCGACATCCGCCAATACCTCAACGTCATCAACTCCATCGCGCCCGGCGTGAGACCGCAAACCCACGGCCCCGTCAAACTCATCCTCTGCGGCGAACGCGGCTCGTTTGGAAAACTCACCGGCGCAACCGGCGCGCCCGTCGTCGCGAGCCAGTGGAACGACCAAGTCGTCTTCGCCGTCAACCTCAGCAGCGATTTCATGATCCCCATCAACAGCGGCGCGTCCGACGCCGACGACATCCAGGCCTACATCGAAAACCGCCTCTACAAAAACTACATCGACCTGAGCCTCGAACAATTCAACCCGCGCCTGCCCGCTTGGTTCGAGCACGCCGTCCGCAGCCTCTTTGCCGACATGAAATTCAACGGACGCGAAGTCACCTTCGCCGAAATGCGCGACGGCATCTGGACCATGATCGCGCCCTCCAGCACCATCCTCCGCGGCACCGACCCGCAACGCTCCCCCAGCGACATACGCGACCTCGGCGAACAAAACGCCGGCATGTTTGGCGAGGACGCCGGCAGCTTTTCCGACATCGCCGACATCGCTCCCACCGACGGCACGGACACCGCCGACACAGACGCCTTTGGCAACCCGACCGCCGACGGCAACCAAAGCGCATCCGCATCCGCCTCCCCATCCGCGCAACAACAACAACGCGGCATCGTCCAACGCCGCAACGCCATCATGCGCATGCCCCTGTTTTTGAATTACCGCCCGGGCGTCACGACCGGACTGCCCGCCACCTTTAACACCGGCACATGGGCGCGCCAATCCGTCATCTTCGTCCACTACTGGCTCTACCGCCGCACCAGCACGCCCAGGGAAAAAGCCGCCTTTGCAAAATTCATCCAACTCGCCGCGCAAGGCCCGATGGACGAAAAAACCTTCAAAGCCTGCCTCGGCCTCAGCTACCACGACATGGAAATGGCCATCGCCGGATACCTCGACTACACCGACTACAAAATCCCCGTCTATATTTTCAAGGACGACACCCGCCCGCCCCCGCCCGAATTGCGCGACGCCACGCCCGCCGAAATCGGACGCATGAAAGGCGAAAGCATGATCTCCTTCGGAAAATCCGACGAAGGTTACAACGAACTGCTCGCGCCCTATCTCCGCAAAAAAAGCGACGCCCAACTCAACGCCGCGCTCGGCATCTGCGAATACAACCGCGGCTCGCCGGCCCGCGCGCGCCCGCTCCTCGAAATCGCCCTGCGGGAAAACAGCCGCCGCCCCGACGCCTGCCTCGCCCTCGCCGAACTCCGCCTCGACGACATCCTCAAGGACAAACCCGACGACCACCGCCTCACGCCGTCGCAACTCGACTCGGTCATCGCGCCCATCCTCGCCGCGCGCGAAACCGCCGAACCCACATTGCCAGCCTACATCACGCTCGCCAACGCCCTGCGCATCTCCGCCGCCCCGCCCGCCAGGGAGCATGCGCAAATGGTCCTCCAAGGCGTCAACCGTCACCCAACGCACCCCGGCCTCACCTTTCTTGCCGCCAACGTCATGCTCCTCGGCGGCTTCGACGACCAGGCCCGCCGCCTCATCGAACGCGGCCTCAGCCAGCCCGGCCAGCAGGACGACTGGCGCCGCTGGCTGGAAGAAGCCGCGGCGCACCTCGCGAAAAAACAAACACCCGCCATCGAAGCACCCGCCACCGAAGCTCCCGTCACCGGAGATCCCGCTACCGAAGCTCCCGCCATCGAAACACCCACCACCGACGGTGAAATCCACCAACAGTGACGCACCTGACGCACCTGAAGGTCGAAGCAAAATCCAACCGTGTGTCATTTCCATCAGAGGGTGTAATTGCGAAAGGTAGCAATTAAGTGAGCGACCCCGGAGTAGAAGTGAAAGCAGAGCGCCGAAGGGCGCAAAAACGGCGAAGCCGTTTCCCAGTGCAGCCCAAGGTTGCGACGCAGTCGCTACCTTGGGAAAAGTGGAGAAGATTATCACAACCTCGAAGAGGTTGCCTAGTACACCGACGTATTAATTACGTAACTGATGT
>JAISGL010000450.1 GCA_031263125.1 Opitutaceae bacterium
GGGTTCCGGTGGTGTCGGTCGCGTTGCGACCTCAACCACCGGCTTATCTCTGGCAAGCCTCCGGCTTGCTCCGGCGCTACCGCTAAAAAGCAAGGAATATTACCAACTGATATATTCAAAAGAACGTATGCGAATTTTCACGCGTTATGGGATAGTAGGGCCTGACCTTGTGTCAGGCCGCGAATTACCAATGTGGCCTCCCACGCGTGCGCGGCCTGACACAAGGTCAGGCCCTGCGAAATGCGTAACATCAATCCTTGGGCGAAATAAACGCCCTTGCCGCTTCTATCAGCTGTTGCGCCTGTTTTTTCAGATGGTCGCACTGCGCGGGCGGGGCGTTCAAGTCGGGCGACTGCCGGTTGCCCCAGGCGCGACATGCGCCGCCACAGAGATAACGGTATTCGCAGTCGCGACACTTCTCAATGGTATCCACCGAACAGCCCGTCAGCCGGACAAATCGCGGCGAGGCAAGCACCGCCTCCAGTCCGTCCTCACCGCCCTCAAACACATTGCCGATATACGTGTGTTCACCGCACCACGCGTAGCACGGATAACTTCTCCCGTCGGGGCGGATGAAAAGATTCTGGCCGATGCCGCAGCTCGCCATCGGACTGCGCTCGGCGCGCAACATCTCGTCCGGGGAAACATGCTGCATCAGCCCCTCGCACATCACCGGCTCGTCGAGCTGCGCGGCGCGACCGAGCGGCAGCAGCGGGCGGAAGCGTATCCTTTTCACATGCAGACGGTCGCCCAGCCGCCGGACGCTTTCGCCGGGTTCGCCGTTGATGTCGGCGGCGCGCATCACACAGGCCAGCGACAGTTCGGCGGCGCGGGGCGCCGTCGCGCCCAGGCGCACATACGCGTCCAGATTGCGCAGGGTGCGGGCATACGTGCCCCGTCCGCGACGGGCGTCGTGCGTCTGCTCGTTGCCGTCCACGCTGACGACGACCTGGTCAAACGATTCCGCCAGCGCGATGAAGTCCTTTTCCGCAAAATCCCCGGCGAGGTTGGTGCGCAATGCAAGATTGCACTTCCTGCCGCGCAGACCGCGCAGACGTTCCCCGTCGCGGCAGTCACGGGCGGCGGACACAATCTCCTCCCAGCGCGAATGCACGGACGGTTCGCCGCCGGTGATCACGATTTGCCGGAATCCCGCCCCGGCCGCCCCGGCTGCCAGCGTTGCGAAACGCCCCGGCGCCATTTCGTCGCGGCAGACGCCGGCCTCGGCATAACAGTGCGTGCAACGCAGGTTGCAGTCGAAGGTGACGTGGATGTAACAGTTGTTCCGGTTCACGAGGCCGCGGCGCAGGTCGCGCTGCATCCGGACAAGCAGTTTTTCGGTCAGCGCGATGTCGCCGCATATCTTCCGCGCGTGCAGGTTTTCGGCGGCGGCGCGCGGGTCGCCCGTGCGTCCCAGTTCGTGGATTGCCAGCACGCGGCGTGCGTTGTCGGCGACGCGGGTCGGATGCACCTTGTGCGAAAGGGAGATGCAGGCGCCTTTTCGCAACAGCGGATGCCCGTCCTTTCCCGCCGCCGGACGGTCGGCGATGGCGGCGATGTTTTCCTCGCTTTGCATCTCCTGCATCAGGCGTTCCTGCACAAAGGCGTATATCTCGCGGTAGGCCTCGCACCACGGGTCGACAACGCCGTCGCCCGACGAGAGCGCGTGATAATAACAGCCGCCCTTGCAGACCGGATACACATCGCAGGCGGCGCACCGTTCGCCAGCCTGCCGTTCGCGCTCGCGCTGGGCGCGGGCGGCGGGGCTGTCGTGGAGGGCCGCCAGCGTGGGGCGGTCGAAGATGTTGCCGAGCGTGAAGGCTTTCCTGCCCGCCAGCCGCTGGCAGGAGGTGATGTCGCCGTCGGGCGAGATGGACAGGAACATGCCGAAACAGTCATTAAACGTACACACGCCGGGGCGCCCCCACACCACGCCGTGTACAAAATGATCGAAGGTGTCGATCTTGATGCGGGTGCGGTTTTTGATGTACCACGGAAACAGCCCCTTGATCATCGCGGCGTAGTCTTTGGCGTCGAGGGCGAAGCCGTCGTCGCGGGCGTCCATGCCGGGCAGGGCGCCGTGCAGCACGAGCGGCATGCCCTGGTCGCGGAAATGGCGGACCACGGTCTCCACGTGCGGCAGGGTCTGCCGCGTGACGGTGGCGATGGCGCTGACCGGATGACCGGCGGCGCGGGCCTTGGCAACGGACGCCTGCGTGCGGCGGAAATAGCCCTCGCCGCGGTTGAGGTCGCAAAGCGCCTCCGGCCCGTCGAGGCTTGTGCCGATCGAGACCTGATGCTCCCCGAACAGCGCCAGCAGCTCATCGGTGAGATGCCACAGGTTTGATTGCAGACTGAGCCTGCGGGTGTGGCCGGCGAGTTGCGCGCGCAACTCGCCGAGCAGCGTCTCCCAAACCGGCAGCGGGGCCAGCAAAGGCTCGCCGCCATGAAAGATGACGGAGACTTCGGAGGCAGCCGTCTCCTCGGCGATGGCGCGCACGAAGCGCGCGGTCTCGACCGCCGTCCGCGCGTCCATCACCGCGCCGCGATGGGGTCCGAAACAATACTTGCAGGAAGCCCGGCACGCCAGCGAGGGGACGATCATGAAGACGGGAGTTTTCATCGTTTTTGCGGGTTTAAGATTCAAAGGAATACGGGGGGAATAAAGGCGCATCACGTTCCCCTGAGTTATCATAATGGGTGCAATCGGAGGAACGCCCCGTCCGCTCGTCATGATGGGGTATGCGGGGAATCTCCCCGATCCAGTCTTTTATCGCCTTCCACTGTACATTCAACGGTTTGTCGGAATTTTTTGCCAAAGCGACCAATGCGTGCGCCAGACCGATTTTTTCCACTGTGCCAAAATTGAAACAATAAATGCCTTCCAGGGCTTCCGTGAGATGGCTTTGATTGATCAGTTTTATAATAGCCGCCTTGCGCACATCAGAATCTTCGTCATTCTTGGCGATGTCGGCAAGCAGGGCATGGTCGGTAAGTTTTTCAACCGCCGCTATGCGCACATCAAAATACTTGGCATTTTTAGCGACGTCGACAAGCAAGGCTTGATCGGTCAGTTTTTTAACCGCCGCCATACACACATACTTATTTTCATCATACTTGGCAATGTCGGCAAGCAAAGTCTGGTCGGTCAGTTTTTCAACTGCTGCCCAGCGTACATCAGAATCTTTATCATTCTTGGCGATGCAGACAAGCACAGCCTGATCGGTCAGTTTTTTAACCGCCACTATACGCACAAACTTACTTTCATCATTCTTGGCGACGTGGGCAAGCGCATCTTGGTCGGTCAGTTTTTTAACCGCCGCTTTGCAATGCAATCCTGAGAAGTAACTCATTTTTGCGAGGATTTTGTATGCGCCTCTCATGCGGCCATTTTTGTGAGTTGATCAACATCGGCCTGCCGTGCGGCGAGCAGGGCGGTGACGA
>JAISGL010000474.1 GCA_031263125.1 Opitutaceae bacterium
GTGCGGGTGGCGCGAGTGGCGGTGCGTGGAGGTGGGTGGTCAATTTGCCGGTGATCACGGCGGCGTTGCCGGTGTTGGAGGCGAACCCGTTGCGCGAGGGCGGGCGGTTCGAGGGGCCGGCGCTTTTTGTGGCGGGCGAAAAATCGAATTATGTGCGCGAGGAGGATCATGCGGCAATTGCGCGGCATTTTCCGATGGCGCGCGTGGTGACGATTGCGGCGTCGGGGCACAATCCGCACATGGAAACGCGGGCGGAGTTTGTGCGGGTTGTGGAAAATTTCCTGAAGGTGTGAGAGCAGTGAACGCGGGTCTTCAGCGCCGCGCGACATGCACACGCAACATGCGCACGCGGCATGCGACACATTCACTGATGTGACTGGCGAAGCAGGCTTGATGCGCGCGGTTTTATTCCCACGATTCGTTCACACAATTTTCCCATGCCCAATCTCATCATTCGCAATGCCCGCATTCTCACGCTTTCCGGTCCGCTCGTCGCCCGTCGCGGGGCGGGGATGAAGGCGCTTGGGGTGATTTCGCAGGGCGAGGTGCTTGTTGGCGAGGACGGCAAAATCACCGCGGTCGGCGGGAAAATCGAGAACGTGCCCGCCGATGCGCAGGTGATCGACGCGGCGGGGCGCGTGGTGATGCCGGGGTTCGTGGATTGCCACACGCACGCGTGCTGGGCGGGGTCGCGGCTCGATGAGTGGCAGGCAATTCTCGGCGGCGAAACGTATCCGGACATTTTGAAAAAGGGCGGCGGGATGCTCGCGACGGTGCGCGCGGTGCGCGAGACCACACGCAACCAGCTCGCGGCGAATGTGCGCGGCCGCCTCGACGAGGTGCTGCGCAATGGCACCACGACCATCGAGATCAAGAGCGGCTACGGGCTTGCGCTTGAGGCCGAGATAAAAATGCTCCGCGCAATCCAGCGCGCCGCGGGCGACTGGACGGGCACGGTTGTGCCGACGGCGTTGCTCGGGCATGCCTGCGAGGGCAGCAATCTCGACGACTGCGTGAAACTCGTGGTGCGCGATATTTTGCCAGGGGTGTTGCGCGAATTTCCCGGCATCGCAATCGAGGCGTTTTGCGACCGGGGCGCGTGGACGCCCGAGGCGTGCGTGCGCCTGCTCGAAAAGGCGCGCAAACATCTGCCGATTCGCGTGAGCGCGGACCAGTTCAGTTGCACGGGCATGGTGCCGGAGGCGGTGCGCATGCACGCCGTGTGCGTGGCGCATCTCGAAAGCACGCCGAAGGAACAACTGCTCGCGCTCGCGGAGTCGCCGGTTGCCGCCGTGCTCACACCGCTGACCGGTTTGCACCTCAACCAGCGTTTTGCCCGCGGCGGCTACATCGCGGAAAAGGGCGGCGCGGTTGCCATCGCCACAAACTGTAATCCCGGCACGTCGCCCTCGTGCTCGATGCCGCTCGCGATTGCGACGGCGGTGCGTTTTTGCGGACTCGACATTGAGGAGGCCATTGTCGCGGCGACGGTGAATCCGGCGTTTGTGCTGGGCCTGACGGATCGCGGGACGATCGAGCCGGGCAAGCGCGCCGACCTGCTGCTCCTGCATCACAAGGACGAACGCCTCCTCGCCTACGAGATGGGCGGCAATCCCGTCGCGCAGGTGATCTGCGGCGGCAAGATTGTCGCCTGATAGCTGTCCGGTCGCCTGATGGTTGTCCGTATTGTTTTTGGACATTCCCCGTGTGTCTTGTGCGTGTGCATGTGCTCCGTGCAAGGCTTTGCATGGCACGCCGGCTTGCGCCAAACCGGACGCCATATGACATGTGGCGGCAACACATCCGTGCGCCGCGTCCTGTCCGCGGGGCACGGCATCACCTTCACCGCATCACCTTCACCCAATGATACAATCCGCTTCCATTATGATATCGCGCCTGCCAATGCTTCTTGCCGCGTTGTCGTGCCTGTTGCACGGCAGCCTGCTTTATTCCGCCGAATATAAAAAAATAATATTCAGCAGCACCTTCACGGACCTCGCCGATTTTGAACAGTTCGCCACGCGCGCCAGGGAATCCGGCGCCACGCATATCGACATATCGGACAATCTGCCCATGAGCCGCTGGGAATATGATTCGCCCGGCGATCCGTATCCCGGCTGGACAATATATAATAACAGTGTCCTCAAGACCGCGCCCGGCAAGACCCTCCAGAAATACATGCCCGCCGAATATTCCGCCGCCGTCCTCGCGGAACTTGAGGCCCGTGGAAAAATTCTCCGCAAACTTGGCCTCAAGGCCGTGTACCATATGAAAGACCCCGGCATGCTGCCCGAGGCTGTGTACACCGATCATCCGCTCTGGCGCGGCGCCCGTGTCGATCACCCCGCGCGCTCCCGCGTGGCCCGTTTCGCGCCCACCATCGACAACCCCGAAGTCCTCGCGCTCTTCCGCGAATCCATTTCAATCATCACCAAACGCGTCCCTGAAATCGATCTCTACACAATCATAACCAACGACTCCGGCGCGGGCCTCGATTGGAGCGAAGGTCTCTACAGCGGACGCTTCGGCAACACGCTTTATCGTGACAGACCCATGGACGCGCGCATCCGCAATTATCTCGACGCCATGCAGGCCGGCGCGCGCGATGCCGGGGGCGAAATCGAAGTGCGCATCACGCTCACCCGCGAATCCGACCCCAAACGCATCGCCGCAAAACTCGCCCGCGGCACCGCCATCGAGAATATCGAAGGCGCCGACTGCACGCCTTTCGTCACAGGCGGCGGTGTCGGCGAAAACTATGGCAATGTCTATAATCCCGTATATGGCATCCCGCAACCCGTCCAGTTTCTCAACGGCCTCGTTGCCATGCTCAACACGCCCGCGCCGCGTCTTGCCATAAACATGGGCGACCGCCTCAACCGCGATCTCTACTTCCGGATATATGACAAGTTTATAAAGAAACCCGTGGGCGACCCCGTCGGCCAGCTTATATTCCTCCGCGAAGTCGCCGCCGGGCACGCCGGCGAGGCGAATGCCGACGCACAACTCAAAATCTGGCTCAACGTTGACGACTGCACCAAATATATACGCCAGCTCAACACCGGCGGCATCATCTTCTACCTCGGCGGTGTTGCCCAACGCTGGGTCACGCGGCCCTTCATTCCGTATCCCCAGGAACTCACCGCCGGACAAAGAGCCTACTACCGCCCCTATTTATTCCAGGCGCTCGACGAGGAAATCGCCGACACGCTTGCCGACGTCCAGGCGACCAATTCCTATCGCGGCTGGAGTGGCCGCCACTTCGTGAAACGCGTGCTCGACCCCGTCGAAAACCTCCTCGACAAAAACATCAAACTCGCCCGCGAAATCGGAAACGAAAATCTCGCCCGCCGCTTCGAGGTCTTCAAATGCATACAGCGCAACACCCGCAACGCCGTCAGTTATCAGGCGCAACTCGACCGCGTGAAAGAACTCGACCGCAAACCGATCCGGCACGCCGTCATCGAAACCCTCTCCGACTGGGACCGCCAGCTCATGATGGAAACCGCGCGCGAGGAAATCGACAACACTGCGATCCTGATCGAATACCTCGGCAAAAATCCGGGCGAGTTTCTCCTCATAGCGAAAAACAAAGAAGAGACGGACATCATGCTTCTCGGCCCCGATATTATAAATGAGCTTCATACAAAACTCAAAATAATGAACTCCAAGTGGGAGGATTATAAACGTTTATTCACCATTCCAAATTGGTAATATTCATCCGGCTCAACATGGCACAGATATTCCCGTCCTGTGTCATTTTTCATGCCCGGTAATCTTCCGCCACCCGCCGTCATGACCTTGAAAACATTTCCCCTCATTCCCGTCATTCTCCTCCTTGCCTCACCCGCCTGTGACGCGCTCGCGACCGCGCAAGACGCCGGCATCCCATGGGAGCGCGTCGGCAAAGTCGCCCCGCGTCATGCAAAGGAAATCATTGCGTCCAACCTTTGGATCGGTGGCGAAGCGCTCGACCGCGACTACGGTGATTACTCGAAATATAAAAGTTATCTCGGACCGCTCGGCGCAAAGAAAATCCGGCTCCAATCCGGATGGGCCAAAACCGAAAAAACAAAAGGCGTCTGCGACTTCGCCTGGCTCGATGCCGTCGTTAACGACGCTCTCTCGCAAGGCGTTCAACCTTGGATTCAAACGTCCTACGGCAATCCCATCTACGAAGGCGGGGGCACCGTCGATCTTGCCGGTGGAATTCCATCGGGAGAGGAGGCGCTTGCCGCATGGGAGCGCTACGTGCGCGCCCTTGTGACACACTTCAAGGGACGCGTGCATGAGTGGGAAGTGTGGAATGAATCTGATCTCGGTGATAATATTAAAAAACCGGAAGTCTATTCGGAGCTTTTTTATCGCACGGGAAAAATCATCCGGGAGATCGATCCAAAGGCCACCATCGTCGCGCTTTCCATGGCGGCGATGGACCCGGGGTATCTGACTTCATTCATGGAGTATTTGGAGGCGCGGGATGCCGTGTCGCTTGTCGACGTTGTTACTTTTCACGGATATCCTTCCGTACCTGAGAGTAATTTTGAAAAAGTCGGACGCGCGCAGGCTTTGATCTGGAAATACAAACCCGGCGTGCGTTTCTGGCAGGGCGAGACCGGCTGCCCGTCGACGGCTGGCAGTTCCGGTGCGCTCAGCCACATCGCGTGGAACGGCCTTACGCAGGCAAAATGGAACCTGCGTCGCGCACTGGCTCACATCGGCAGGGATATCCCTTTCAGCATGTTTCTGCTTTGCGAATATTCATACACAAACCATCCCGATTATGTGGACAAGCCGAAGCTGAATACAAAAGGCTTGCTTGGCATTGATGAAAAAACGCTGGAGGTCACGACTGTGAAGCCTGCGTATTATGCCTATCAAAATTTATGCTCGATGTTCGATGCCAGCGCGGTTCTTCAGAAAGATTTCAAATATGCCACGAGTTCTGATTACGCGGGCTTGTTTGTATATGGCTTCAAGCGCAAGGACAATGGGCGCCACGCGGTGACAGTCTGGTTCGGAGGGCAGACTCCGTCCGATGAAAACACATATCGCACGGTAACACTCGGCTTTGAAACACTCGAAATAAAAAAGCCGGTTTATGTCGATATACGCACCGGCAGGGTTTTCAAAATCCCGGCGGAAAATTTCAAAAGAAACAAAAACGACGTGACCGTCACCGTGCCCGCGTACGATTGTCCCTGTGTGATTGCTGACGAGGCGTTTTTGAAAATAACAAAATGAACTGCATATGAAAATCAACCATCCCTGGCCCGTGTTTTTGGTGTTGCTCGCGGCTGTATTATCCGCACCCGCGCTGCCTGCGCAAAAAATCGACTTCGCAAAGGAGCCGCGCGCTGTTGTCGAA
>JAISGL010000480.1 GCA_031263125.1 Opitutaceae bacterium
GGGCGAAAGGCGGTGGACGAAAGATGGTGGGCGAGGGGCGGTGGTTAAACTTTGGCTTCCGTTTTGCGGGAGGTTTTGGGATGTTTGGCGCACACACGCATGGCACGCGAACCGATACAGTTTTATAACCGTTACACAAAGCAGCTCGAGGCCGAGAAGATTTACGGCGAGGGGTGGTTGCGGTTTGCGTATGAAAATCCCGCGGGGCGCTTTTTTTTGTGGGCGTTTGCGAAGCGGTGGCTCTTTTCGTGGTATTACGGCTGGAAGATGGACTGGCGCAGCAGCAGCAGGCGCGTGCTGCCGTTCATAATCGACTACGGATTGGAGGACGCGGCGCACACGGAATTCACGAAGTCGGTTTTTGACTACCGGACATTCAACGAATTTTTCATGCGTTCGCTGAAACCGGAGGCGCGGCCAATCGCGCCGGGGGATGATGTGGCGGTGTTTCCGGCGGACGGGCGGCATCTGGTGTTTCCCGACGTGGACAGGGCCGGTGGGTTTTATGTGAAGGGGTTCAAATTCGCGCTGGAGGATTTGCTGGGCGAGGGAGAACTGCCGGTGGAGCAGCGCGAGCTTGCAGGGAAATTTGCGGGCGGGGCGATGGTGATTTCGCGGTTGTGCCCGGTGGATTATCACCGGTTTCATTTCGCGGCGGCGGGCAAGGCGGGCGTCGCGAGGCTGATAAAGGGCGCGCTGTATTCGGTGCATCCGATCGCGCTGCGGCGGAGGATTGAGTATCTCGTGCAGAACAAGCGCATGATCACGCTGGTGGAGACGGATGCGTTCGGGACGATGGCGAGCATCGAGGTCGGGGCGACAAATGTCGGCTCGATCATTCAAACGTTTCCCGAGGATTTTCGCGTGAAGAAGGGCGAGGAGAAGGGGCTGTTCAAGTTTGGCGGCTCGTGCGTAATCACGCTTTTTGAAAAGGGGCGGATCATGTTCGATGCGGATTTGGTTTTGCAGAGCGGGCGGTGCATCGAGACGTTTGCGAAGATGGGGGACCGGATGGGGGGGGGTAAAAGGCTGAAGGGCTGAAGGGCTGAAAGGCTGAAACTAAAAGACTGAAAGGTTGAAACTGAAGGACTGAAACTGAAAGGCTGAAACTGAAGGGCTGAAGGACGAGGGATTTTTATATATGGAGATTTCGCGCAAAACAGTGGTCATTATTTTCTGCGCCGGGCTGGCGTTGATTGGCGTGGGGGTTGTGTTTGTTTACGCTTTGGATTCGGACCGGTGTCTGGCGCGTTCGTGGGAGGGGTTTATCGCGGATATTGAGGATCGCAATGCGTCGGCGGCGGCGGGGTATCTGGACGGGGATTATTCGGACAGCTGGGGTTATACGCAGCAGACGCTTTCGTCGGATTTGCGGCGCATGATGCCGGCGTTCAGCCGTCTCACGCTGACGTTGAGCGATGTCACAATCGACCGCAACGGCGCACGGGCCGTGATCTCGGCAAGGGTGGGCATGACGGCGGGCGGTTACGGTTATGTGACCGACGCGGCGCGGCAGATCAACGGACTCAAGGAGCCGTTTGTCCTGCATTGGAAACGCGATGGTTTGCTGCCGTGGAAATGGAACGTCGTGCGTATCGAGCAGGCGGAATTTGACGCGCGGCGTTACGGGGCCGGCAGAAGCAGTCCGCTGTCGTGGCCGTTTTGAGGGGAGGAGGGAAGAGGAAGAGGTGAGGGAATGAGGGAGTGAGGGAATGAGTGAGTGAGGGAGTGAGGGAAAGAAGGGAATGAGAGAATGAGGGCGGAGGGAATGAGGGGAGGAAGGCGGAGGAAATAAAGGGAGGAAGGCGGGAGGGCAGGCTTGGCAGCCTGCGCTACGTTTCGCAGTTGGGGCGGGCGATGACGCCGGGGTGGGGTTCGTCGGAAAATGTGGCGGAGGGATTCGCGAGGAGGTGTTTGTCGCAGGCGGCAAAGAGCGCGGCGGCGGTGGTGGCGCGGCGCATGTCGCGGAGGAAGGCGCCTTCGGGATCGACGGACTGGCCGGTGAAGTTGAGGAATTTTTTCATGCGGGCGACGTGCGCGTGTTCAGGGATTGGCGCGCCGGTCAGCACGTCGGTTTGCGTGGCTTCGTAGAGGCGCCGGATGTAGTCGCGCACGTCGGCGAGGGTGATGCGCGTGACGGGTTTGCCGGAGAATTGCTCGCGGCATTGGCGGAATATCCACGGGTTGCGGATGGCGTGGCGGCCAATCATCACGCCGGCGGCGCGGGTTTGCGTGATGACGGCGGCGGCTTTTGCGGCGGAGGTGATGTTGCCGTTGGCGAGCACGGGACAACGGACGCGGGCGACGGCGCGGGCGATTTCATCGTAGCGCACCGGGCTTCGGTAGAGTTCGCGCACGGTGCGTCCGTGGATGGTGAGCATGTCGATGCGGTGTTCGTTGATGAGGTCGAGGATTTCGGCGTAGTGGCGTGTGTCCTCAAAACCGATGCGCATTTTCACCGTGAAGAGTCCGGGGATGAGGTCGCGGAGGGCGGCGAGGATTCCGGCGATTTTTTTGGGTTCGCGCAAAAGTCCGCCGCCGGCGTTTTTTTTGTACACTTTGGGCGCGGGGCAGCCGAGGTTGAGGTCGATGCCGGCGACGGGGTGGCGCAAGAGTTCGGTGACGGTGCGCGTGAGGTGGCGGATGTCCCCGCCGATGAGTTGGGCGAAAACGGGGCGTCCGGTGGTGTTTTCGTCGATGGAGCGGAGGATGTGTTTTTCGGGGCGTGATTGTGCGTGGACGCGGAAGAACTCGGTGACGAAGCAGTCGGGCGCGCCGTAGTGCGCGATCACGCGCATGAAGGCGAGGTCGGTGACGTCCTGCATGGGCGCGAGCGCGGTGAGCGGCTGGCCGGGCGCGATGGGCCGCGGGAGCGGCGTGGCGGTCGAGTGCAAATCGTGAGTGTGCGGTGTGTGCGGTGTGTGCAGTGTGTGCGATATGGTTGTCACAAAGGCAAACTGCACGCTGAAAGGAAATCGGCAACGGATGAAAACCAGAAATTAAACTTGCTGCCGTAATGCGGCAATGCAGCATCACGGCATGGTTACATCACTTCCTGTCAGCAAACGAGGCGCCCTGACGCTGCCTCCCGTTTTGCGCCGCAAGCTGGGCTTGAATCAGCTGGCGAATCCAATGGTCATGGTGGAAGAGCGCGATGGCGGGTTGTTTTTGCAGGCTGCTGCTGCGGTTCCTTTGAAGGATATTCCAAAACAAACCATCGCACAGTGGGTGGCGCGCGACGAGGATGAGATGGCGGCGTTCAATCGTGCGACGAAGCGCAAACAAAGGTGAAACTGTTTCCTGACACGAGCGTGCTTCTGGCGGGAGCGGGTTCGGCGAAAGGAGCGTCGCGTTTTGTCGTGGAGCAGGCGTGCAATCACGAATGGGAGTTGCTGACCGCGCGGCATTGCGTGGAGGAGGCATGTCGCATACTGTATGAAAATTCGTATTATCTTACCTATGAGCTTTAATTCTACTTTGTTAACTGATGTTACGCGAAAGCCAGTTTGTTAATATTCCTCGCTATTTTGAGCGGTAGCGCCGGGTCGAACTGCAAGCCGGAGGCTTGCCAGAAATAAGCCGGTGGTTGAGGTCGCATCGCGACCGACACCACCGGAACCCAATATAAAAAGCACCGCATCCCGGAGGGATGCCAGAAATCGTGACCTAATCTCTCTGGCATCCCTCCGGGATGCAGTTTTCCCACAAATCGATTTCCGGTGGTGTCGCTCGTGCGAAGCACTCGCTCAACCACCGGCTACTATCTGGCAAGCCTCCGGCTTGCTTCGGCGGCACCATTCAAAATAGCAAGAAATGTTAATAAACTGATGTTACGCGACCGGCAGGGTTTTGCAGGGCCTGACCTTGTGTCAGGCCGCGAATTACCAGTGTAGCCTCCCACGCATGCGCGGCCTGACACAAGGTCAGGCCCTACGGACCGCGTAACATCAGTTAATAAAGTAGAACCACCTAAAAACGGGCTTCCGAGTAACATCAGTTAGTAAAAGAGGCAACCCCGTTGGTGTTGTGTGATTATTATCGGATTTCCCAAGGCAGGCGACGTTGTCGCCAGCCTGTCTTCATTCGGTGCAAACGCAGGGGAGAAGGGCGGCGTCTTGCATGCCGTGGATGATTTTTTTGTCGGGGGGGCAGAAGGTGGCGAGGGCGCCGGAGAGGCGGGGGGTGTTGCCGGTGATGAAATAGTAGGGGCAGAGGCGGAGGCGTCCGTCGGTTTCCTGCGGTTGTTGGTCGCGGTTGTAGATCGTGTGGCGGACGCGGCGCGGTTTTTTGTATTCCTGCAAAATGTGCAGGTTGCGCGGGGCGTCGGCGATGGCGTTGGCGATGCCGGTTTGCCATTCTTCGCGCGAGCAGTCGCTGCCGAGGACCACGCTGCGGGCGCCCCAGGCGGTTTCGTGGTAGCCGGAGATTTTTATGATGAGGTCGCGTTCTTTTTGCGAGGCGGCGGCGAGCTGGCGCCAGTCGGTGAGGGCGCGTCCGCCGACTCGCGGGCCGTCGAGCACGGCGCCGGGCGGGAGCGGGGCGGGGTCGATGATCCAGGAGTTGGGGATGAGTTGTTTGAGGAGTTTGTGGGCGCGGGCGCCGAGCGCCTCGGTCCAGTAGTCGGCGAGGAGGTGGTGATGGAAGAGGGCGAGGCCGAGTTTTTCCTCCTGAAAATGGCGCATGGGCGGGGTGATGGCGACTTCGCCGGCCTGCCAGGATTCGATGATGAAGCGCGCGGTGCGGATGTTCGCGAGGTCGAAGAGTTCGAAGAAGCGGTAGATGATGTCGATTTTTTCGGGGTCGCCATCGACGTCGAGGCAGAGGGTGTTTCCGAGCGGAAAAATGTCATCGGGGTCGAGGCAGAAGACGCGTTTGCCGAGGCGTTGGAGCTGCGCGGCGAGCCAGTGCATTTCGGGGCGGTAGGTGGCGGCTTCGTCGCTGACAACGAGGGCGATGAGCGGGTTGCGCGCGTCGGGGCGGAGGGTGGCGAGGGCGTTGTGGAAATTGAGGATCATCGCGTCGTTTGCGCCGAGTGTGCGGTCGGAGGCGTAGAGGCGGTTGAGAAACGCGGTGAGGCCGATGCCGCCGGGGACGGAGTCGAGTTCGGTGAGCGCGAAGCCGTCGTCGGTGAGGAGGAGGTCGGGGCGGAGGACGTTGGGGAGTGCGCCGCGGTTTTTCGGATCGCGTGTGTGGGCAATGATGGCGGCGGGTTTGCCGCGGTCGAGGCAGTCGGCGACCCAGGGGGCGAGGAGGGGTTTGTTGCGGAGGAGGTTTTTGCCGGTGGCGGAGCGGAGGTAGAGGGTTTCGAGAGCCTGATGATATTCGATGCATGCGGCGCCGATGGCTTCGAGTTGCGCGAGTTGGTCGGGCGTGAGCGGCCACGCGTTCGGGGAGAGCCGCCATGTTTTGTCTTCAAAGAGCGGCTGGGCCACGAGGGTGTCGCGGATGTGTTCGTAGGTGAGTGCTTGTGGTGGCATGCGCGTGATGAAGGGGTAGTGGGAGAGGAGTGCAGGCGGGGGACAATAAAAAATCCCGGATTCTGGAAAAATTCCAATGAGCGGAAAAATTTCAAAGGGCGAATCTCGAAATTTCAAAGGAGCGGGGGGTGGAGGGATGGGCGTGGGTCAAGAGCGTGGGTCAGGGGTAAGGGTCAGGGGCGTGGGCGTGGGTCTTCAGGCCCGCGCAAGATGCAACGACATCCACGATATTCAACATTGAATGGGTGCATCTCAAAAAACGGGGTGCGAACGAATGTGATGGGAGTCGTGGCAAAGGATGCGGGAGAGCGATGCAGGAGAGTCCCGAAGGGACTCAATACGTTCACGAGCGAAGCGAAGTTGCCT
>JAISGL010000050.1 GCA_031263125.1 Opitutaceae bacterium
AGCCGCCCGTGATTGTCAGGCCCCCGACGCCGGTGAAATTAAAACCGCTGCCAAAAACAACCGATGTGTCGCCGTAGTCCGAGGATTTTGTATTGGCGATAATGCTGATGGTGCGGATCCCCACCAGATACACATTGCCGGACCAATCGTAATATATGGATGCCGTGCTTAATGTATTGTTTAATACTATCGGGTTGGTGATTTTTGTCATGTTGCGCACGGCGGCAGCAGAATTATCCGCCTGTCCTCCGAAAAGTCTGCCGCCCCGTGTCGCGTCGCCGACAGTGATCGTGCCGGTGCCGGCCCAGGAACCTGACGAGCCACCGGCGAGTACCGCACTGCTTGTCATATAAAGAAGACCTCCAAGCAGATCAACGCCGCCGCTGAATGTGTTTTGGGAATTTGCCAGATATACTATGCGGCTGTCCGTAATAATCAATTTCCCGGTTCCGCTGAGTTGACCGGAAAACTGCGAGCCTCCCGCGTCCACGTCGCTGTTGAGCACCACGCTGGGGAAAAATATCCGGCTGTCACTGTAGGCCCTCCAAATCACCGGGACGCCGCTGACGCCGCTGTCAAATATCAGCGTGCCGGAGTATGCGGTGAATCCCGTGTATCCATAAAACTGACCCAGCGTGACCGACCCGCCCCTGATATTCAAACCATAGCCGTAGATATTTGGTATGCGCGCAATGGCGCCGGGAGAGTTGGGAATTTCATAATCATCGCCGCCGCCCCAGTTGGCCGCGGCAAACCAATCCCCGCTCTGGGCGTTGCCGCTCCAGGTGCTGTCGAGGAGGCTGACGGGGGCAAGCTCGTTGGTGTTGATGACGGTCGCGCCTTTGTTGTAGCCGTAGAACCAGATTTGGGAGAGTTCGGCGGTGGTGAGCGAGGCGGCGTTGGCGGCGGTGACGACGTCGGGCGCGGGGGAATGGCGGAGTGTGCCGTCGATGTAGTCGCGGATGCGGAGGAGGGAGGTGGAGGTGTCGCCGAAGGCGACGCTGCCGAGGCCAAGGGTGGTGGCGGTGGAGGGCGAGCCGCCGAGGGCGAAGTTGGCGGAGGCGGCGGGGGCGATGGTGATGTTGCCAAAGTTTGCCTGATCGAAGCCGCGCAGGGCAAAGGAGGCGTCGTTGCCGGTGAAGGTCGTGCCGGCGGCGGCGGATGAGGTGTAGTGATCGTCTTTGCCGAGGGAGATGACGCCGGACTGGAAGGAGAGGCCGCCGGCGAGGTCGAGCCGGGTAATGGTGGTGTCGATGACGGTCTCGCCGGAGCCGTTTTTCACGACGGCGGCGGCGACGGCGACGTTGCCGGCGGCGCCGGCGCGGGAGAGGGTTTGCGCGGCGGCGCCGGCGCCCGTGCCGGTGAGATTGAGAGCGAAGGCGGCGTTGTCGATGATGCCGGTCTCGATGTCGTGGAAGGCGAGGTCGCCGCCGAAGTTGAAGCCGGTGGCGGGGGCGCCGAGGATTTGCGTGCTGCCGAGGGTGACGTTGCCGGAGCCGTAGTCGAGGAGGCCGGTGCCGCCGAGGTCAATCGTGCCGCCGATGAGCGCGAGACCGCCGCCGGTAAGGCGGAAGGTGGCGTAATTGGAGAGCGTGATGAAGGCGCCGGCGCCGAGGGTGAGCGTGGCGGCGGGATTGGAGGCGGTGAGTTCAAGGATGGTGTTGTTGCCGGAGACGTTGATGGAGCCGGAACCGAGGATGCCGGGGCCGGAGCCGAGGGTCATGTCGGAGGAAAAATCGCCGCGGACGGAGCCGATCTGGATGTCGAGCGCGGCGAAATCGCTCTGCGCGCCGGCGAGGGTGAGGACGCCGCCGCCTTGCTTGAGGAGGACGCCGCCGGTGAAGGACTGGTTCGCGCCGAAAGCGAGGTTGGTGAGCGAGTCAACGTTGATGATGCGCGTGCCGGAGCCGATGGAGGTGGTGACGGCGGTGGCGGGGTTGATGGACAGGGTGCGGAGCGCGGTGGCGTCGTCATGGTCGGCGCGGCCAACGATGAGGTCGGTGGTGGAGAGGTCGATGGAGTTGGCGAGGGAGCGGTTCACGGCGGGCACGTCGGCGGAGCCGGCGAGGTCGAGGCGAAGGGCGGCGGAGTTGTTGAGGATGATGGCGCCGGTGCCGAGTGCGTTGTTCGCGCCGACGACGATGGAGCCGGCGTTGAAGGAGACGTCGCCGGTGATGGATGCGGTGGAATTGAGGAAGAGGGAGCCTGCGCCGTTTTTGACGAGCGAGGCGGCGGTGAGCGAACCGGCGATGGTGATGGCGCCGTCGGCGTCGGAGGCATTGAAGAGGGCGGCGCCGGCGATGGCGGTGCTGCCGGCGAGGGTGATGGAGCCGAAGACAACGGAGTTGTTGTTGATGGCGAGATCGCCGGCGGAGGAGACATTGGCGAGGATGCGCAGGGTGGCTCCGCCGGAGAGGCCGAGGGTGGCGGCGGCGGGCGAGCCGGTGTCGAAGAGGAACGACTGGCCCGCGGAGCCGAGCGTGAGCGTGCCGGATATGCCGACGTTGGCGCCGCCGGTGACGGAGAGCGCGCCGAGGATGCGCTGCTGGCCCGCGACGCCGAGGGAGATGGAGGCGCCGGCGAGGGCGGTGTTGGAGGCGGCGTTGAGCAAGGCGGAGTCGCCGGCGGTGGAGCCGGGGATGGCGTCGGGAGTGGCGGAGGACCAGTTGGCGGGATCGGACCAGTTGGCGCCGGCACCGGTGAAGGTGCCGGACACTTGGGCGCGAAGCGCAGGCGAGGGCGCAAGCGCAGCAGCGATGACAAAGAGCGCAACGATGGCGGAGGACGTGAGGTTCATGGCGGTTTTACAGTGTGAAAATGAAATGGAGGGAGGGAGAGAGAGAGGGATGCGGGAGGGATGGAATGGGGGAGTGAGGAAGTGAGAGAATGAGAGAGTGAGGGAATGAGAGAGTGAGGGAGTGAGGGAGTAGAGGAATGGGTTAGATTGTGAGTAATTATGTTAATAATAGCGAACTGCGGAAATTTTTACCCCCGCCATGTTGTATGCAATGGCATCCCCTCCGCTGTATGGGCGG
The DNA here is from genome assembly GCA_031263125.1 of Opitutaceae bacterium. GTDB lineage: Bacteria > Verrucomicrobiota > Verrucomicrobiia > Opitutales > Opitutaceae > Ereboglobus. Next base: position 3,036 of record JAISGL010000050.1, read on the forward strand.
GTGGTGAAACGGGATGATATGGCAAGTGGTGGAAACATCGTGAAACGGAGGCAAAATTTTTCATTCTGCCGGGAGTGATTCAAAGGAATGAAAACTTTTTGCCGCCCTTTTCAAGTTTTACTTCTATTTATACCAAAATAAATTTTATAGCAAAAGAGGAAGAGGGAAGGACGGGAAAAGAGAGTGCGGGAAAATAAGGGAGTGAGGAATACCAGATATTACGTAGCGGCGCGAAGTCCGTCCTTGGGACAGACTCCGCGCCGCCCCGCCCAATCCAATCGCGGGTGGCGGGTTTGGTTGGTGGCAGACGAATGTCAAACAGAGCAAAAAAATAGGGACAGGTACAAGATAAAGGTATAAAATAAAAATAATTGGCACGCTTAAATTTTATGAAAAAAGCATACAATTTATCATATACCAATAGATTGGGATAGTATTACCGGCTTGTTTGCGGATTGACGCCGCAAACAAGAGGCGCGCAGATTGCGCGCAGCCGGTTTGTAGCAATCACGCGTTTTGAAACTTGAACCAACATGTTGGTTCATATGCCCGCATTGTAGCTCATATAAAGGGTGCGTTGGTGAGGGAGCGCAGGGTTTCCCGCAAAACTTCGAGGAAGAGGGAGGCGCCGCGGCTTTGGTAACGCTGGAGGTGGCGGGCAAGGGCAATCTCGCGCGTGGGGGCGCGTCCGCTGAGGCGGCGATAGACGATGCGGGCGTCGTCCCCGGGGGCGCGGGTGACTTGGGGGAGTATCGAGATGCCGAGGCCCATCGAGACGAAGGATTTCACGGTGGCGATTTGCGAGCAGCGGTAGCCGATTTGCGGGTCGAAATTGTGCGCGCCGCAGAAGCGTTGGGTTTGCGCGGTGAGCGCGCTGGAGTGACCGAGAAGGACAAAGGTTTCGTCGCGCAGGTCCTCGCCAAGCACGATGGGTTGCGTGGCAAGGGGGTGCGTTTTGGGGACGGCGAGGAGGAGTTGTTCGGTGAAAAGAGGCTCCACGGCGATGCGGGTGTCGGTGATCGGGGTGGAGACAAGCGCCATGTCGAGGTCGCCTTCGAGGATGAATTTGACGAGCGGGGTGCGGAAATCCTCGCGGGCGTGGATGATGAGGTTGGGGTGTTTTTTACGGGCCTGCTCGATGATGATCGGCATGAGGTAGGGCATGACGGTGGGGATCGCGCCGACGGTGATGCGGCGTTCGGTGGCGGGGGTGTCCTTGATTTCGCGGGTGGCGGTTTCGATTTCCCCGAGGATGCGGCGGGCGCGCGCGATAAAAAGTTCGCCGGTTTCGGTGAGGACGGTTTTGCGACCGAGGCGGTGGAAGAGTTTGTGCCCAAGCTCGGATTCAAGATTTATAATTTGCTGGCTAAGCGATGGTTGGGATACATGGCAACGTTCGGCGGCGCGGGTGAAATTGCCTGTTTCGGCGATGGCGACAAAATAGCGTAATTGGTGGATTTCCATTAAGTTATAGAAAAGTTTCACAGAAATTATAGGTTCTTCCTATGATGTCAATAATATCTAAGTATTTCACCTATTGATGGGATATGGTAGTCTGGTTGCATCCCCGCTCCCTCAAGGGGCGGATTAACACTAAACAGAAAGCAAATAACATGAAAAACAACCGCTCGCTCTTCGCCGCTCTCGTGGCCGTCGTGTTGGTCGCTGTCGCGATCCTCGTCGCTCCCGTGAGTGATTCCGTGAAGGTGTCCGGCATCTTCGGTTACGGCGTCGTTCTGGCGCTCGTGACCCTGGCTGTCATGGAATACGGTCGTGGCTCCAGCCACGACACTTCGCGCTAAGCGTTTGTTTTCTTAGATAGAACCCATGAGGCCCGGATGAAAATCCGGGCCTCTTTTATTTTTACAGCGGCGGTGGCGGCGGCGAGGCGGCGGCGGGTGGCAGGGGAACGGGAGGAACCTCCTCCCTGCCCCGCTTCCCTCCGCTTCGCCGCCCACCGCGCCGCTTCGCCGCCTCGCCCCGCATGGTTCCGGCGCAAACGCCCACTGGCATAACCCTCAAGTAATGTCACACAAGTTATTGATATGTAAAATATTACACACTTTGTTTTTTTTAATAAATTTAGGCGTCAAGTATTATTATTTGTAAATTTTGTACCTGTCCCTGTTTGTTTATCCGGAATTGAAGTTTTTGAGATGCGCCCGCCCCCCTCCATCCATCCCCTCCTCTCGCTCTCGCCCCCCCTCCCCTCACTCACTCACTCTCACTTTTCACTTTGTGTCTGTCCCTGTTTATTCAACTTTGAGTTTGTCGTTTGCACACCAGTTGCTTTTCCGGGTTTTCCGGGGTCGCCTTGGGGCGCGCTTGCGAAAAGATTGTGCGCGTACAGGCAGCTTCGTCTTGTGCAAGTCCGCGTGTTCTGCTGGCATGGCGTCATGAAAATAGCATTTGTAAGCGGAACCAGCATCGTTAACTCAGACCTTTTCGCGCATTGGGAAGCGCGCTCGGCGACAACCAAATACGGCACGATCAACTACAAGACAAACGGCAGTCACGTCATCCTCAACCGCCACGGCACGGGCTTCCCGAAGCCGCCTCACTCGATCAACTATCGCGCCAATATCCGCGCGCTGGCCGACCTGGGTTTCAAGGATGTGCTTTCGCTGAACTCCGTCGGCTCGCTCCGGCTCAACCTGACCCCGGGCGCCATCGTGTCGTGCAGCGACTACGTTTGCCTGCAACAGGGGCCGCAGACGTTTTTCGACGACGAGCTGAGGGGCGGCGCGGCGGGCATTGACAACAACCTCATCCCGATGATCGTCGAAAAACTCGCGCCCGAATTCACCATCCAGACCGGCAAGGTCTACGTGCAAATGCGCGGGCCGCGTTTCGAGACAAAGGCGGAAATCCAGATCATCAAAAACTGGGGCGACGTCGTCGGCATGACCGCCGCGCACGAGGCCGATTTGTGCCGCGAGATCGGGCTGCGCTACAATTCGCTCGCGATCATCGACAATTACGCCAACGGGTTCGCCGGCGAGGAAATCGACTTCGTCAAATTCAAGGACTTGGTGCGCGACAACCAGGCCAGGGTGAACAGGCTTTTCCAGCGTCTTCTGGAAATTTTCACCTGAGTCGATGCGAAGCGCGTCCTACAGGTGGCTCGTGCTGGCCGTCTTCACGCTGGCCTGGTGTGGCGTGAATTACCTCGGACTGCTCGACTTCATCGAGGAGCATACGATTGACTGGCGGTTTCAATTTCGCGGCGAACAACCCGGGCGGGGCAAATTTTTCTATCTGGACGTCGACGCAAAATCCATCGCCGACATAGGCAACCTCGCGTGGGACCGCGCCTATTACGCGGACGTGTGCGAGGCGGTGCTGAAGGCGGGCGGCGCGACGGCGATCGGCGTCGACCAGGTGTTTTCCAACCGCGGCATGCCGGAGATCGCGGACAAGGACCGCTTCGCGAAAGGCACGCGGCGCATGGCGGAATTTTTGTTTTCCCTGCCGCTCCCGCCGGTCGTGCTCGCGGCGGGTTACGCGTCGGCGCAGGACCGCGACATCAACGGCCTGCCCATCGTGCGCGAACTGCCGCGCGTGTCCGATCCCGCGCGCCGGATTCAGTCGCCCGAGCTGCCGCAATTCACGCTGACCAACCGCATCTACACGCCGCCCTACACCGGCCTGATCGACACGATCGACGGCACGATGAACCGCGTGCCGCTCTTCGCGCCCGAGGGCGGCAAGACTTGGTACAACATGAGCGTCGAGCTGGCCCGCCTCGCCTGGAATCTCCCGCCCGAGGGCGTGGTGATTCACCCCGACCGGCTGGAGTTCGTGCGCAACGACCGCGTGGTGCTCGCCTCGGTGCCGTTGATCGACGGGCAGGACGTGGAGGTGAACTGGACCACGCGCTGGGACTCGCCGCAAAATCCGCGCGCAAGTTTTTCCGCCGCGCTCGTCGCCTCGCGCATGCTCAAGTCCGGGGACGCCGCGGAGCGCGACGCGGCGGCGAAATTTTTCGCGCCCATGAAGGACGCCATCGTGCTCATCGGCCCGGTCGATCCGCTCCTGCAAGACCGCGCGCCCACGCGGCTCGACGAGCTGCCTGTGCCACGCGTGGGCGTGATCGTGAATCTCGTGCGCATGTACAGGTCCGGCTCCTACGTACACAGGACGCCGGAGTGGGTGCAGTGGCTGCTCATCGCGAGCCTGACCGCGGCGGTGTGCGGCCTCCAGCTTGCCGGGCGCGGGCGCTGGTGGATCACCACAAAAGTCGCCGCCGCCGCGCTCGTGGTGGCGTACGTGTGGGGGATATTCGTGCTGTTTGCCCGTTATAATTTGATCCTGCCGCTCGTCACGCCCCTGGGCGCCACGCTGTCGGCGAGTTTTGCGCTGACCGGCATGCTGCTCCTCGCGGTGGAACACATGCGCAGCCGCATCACGGGGATTTTCGGCACGTATGTGTCGCCCGCGCTCGTCGAGCGCATGATCGAGTCGGGCGAGGAACCGCAACTCGGCGGCGTGGAGATGCCGATCACCGCATATTTCAGCGACATTCAGAACTTCACCATGCTCGCGGAGTCGCTTGCCCCGGCGGAGCTGGTGCGGTTCATGAACGACTACCTGTCCACGTCGACGGACAACATCACCGCGCAGGACGGCACGCTCGACAAATACGTGGGCGACGCCGTGGTGGCGATGTTCGGCGCGCCCGTGCCGTGCGTGGACCACGCCTACCGCGCCTGCGTCGCGGCGCAGCTCGTGCATGCGCAAAACATGGAAGTCCGCGAACGCTGGCCGCAGATTGTGTCGCGCATGCCGGTGCGCAGCCAGATCGGCCTCAGCACGGGCAGGGCGATCGTGGGCAACATCGGCTCGCGCACGCGTTTCAACTACACGATGATGGGCGACACGGTGAACGTCGCCCACCGCCTGGAAAACGCCGCGCGTGTTTTCGGCGTGCGGACGCTGGTGAGCGACGCGACGCGCGTGAGCGCCGAGAAATACGGCCACGACTGCGTGTTCCGCTGCCTCGGCGGGATTCTGGTGAGGGGACGCCAGCATCCGATCCGCGTACACGAGCTTATGGGGTTGCGCGGCAAAATGCCCGCCGCGGGCCTGGAGTGCAAAGGCGTGTTTGACGCGGGGCTGGAAAAATTTCTCGCGCGCGACTGGGCGGGCGCGCTGACGCTCTTCACGCAAAGCGCGAGGCTCGAATGGTACCCCGTGACTTATCCCGGGCAGCTGACGCCGTCGCGTTTTTTCAAGAGCCGCTGCGAGGAATTGCTGGCGAACCCGCCGGGCGACGGCTGGACCGGCGTGCACTCGCTGCTGAGGAAGTGACGCAAAAACGGCTTCGCCGCGGCTGCCTTTCGCATTCGCAATTACACTTGACCGGCGCTCCGATGCTCCGATGCCAACCCCGACGAATAAATATTCTCATTATATATCTTCCTATAGGATTGCAGAGTCCCGCCAACAGGCTCATGACTCCGAATGTCAAAGAAATTTTAACAACATTTCCTGCTGAAAAACATCACCGCCAAAATGAAAAAAGCCAGCCACCTGAAAAAATCACCATACACCCTCGTCGTCGCCATTGTCGTCGGCGCCACCATTGGCGGCGCCATCGCCACCCGCCTCGTCAACGCCGCCCCGACGCCGCCCGCCGGCTTCACGCCGCTCTACAACGGCAAAAATCTCGACGGCTGGTGGGGCGCCAGGACTGAGAATCCGGACGTCTACATGGCGCTCCCCCCGGAGGAATTCCAAAAGAAACGCGACGCCAGCCTCGCCAACATCAACGCGCACTGGACGGCGCAGGGCGAGGAACTCGTCAACGACGGCCACGGCCTCTATCTCACGACCGACAAATACTACGGCGACTTCGAGCTTTTGCTCGAATACAGGACCGTGCCGCTCGCCGACAGCGGCGTGTATCTGCGCGGATGCCCGCAGGTGCAGATTTGGGATTACACGGAAAAAGAGAAATTCAACCTCGGCTCCGACAAAGGCTCCGGCGCCCTCTGGAACAACAGCGCCGGCGCGCCCGGCAAAGACCCGCTCGTCTTTGCCGACAAACCCTTCGGTGAATGGAACACGATGCGCATCATCATGGTTGGCTCGCGCGTGTGGGTGTGGCTCAACGGCAAACAGACCGTCGACGGCGCGATCATGGAAAATTATTATAATCGCAAAATCGCCGTGCCCGCGCGCGGCCCCATACAACTGCAAACACACGGCAACGAAATCCGCTGGCGGAATATTTATATACGCGAAATCGGCGGCGAAGAGGCGGTGAAGCGCCTGCGCGAACGCAGCGATGCGCCCGCCGGCTTCAAGACGGTTTTCAACGGCAAAAACCTCGACGGCTGGGCTGGCCCGCTCGACTGCTGCAAGGTCGTGGACGGCGCGATTGTCTGGCAGCCGAAAAAAGGCGGCACGATTTATACAAAGGATACATTTGATGATTTTACCGCGCGCCTGGAATTCAAGCTGCCCCCCGGCGGCAACAACGGCCTCGCGATCCGTTATCCCGGCAAGGGCGACGCCGCCTACGTGGGCATGTGCGAGTTGCAGATACTCAGCGACGATTACGAAAAAGCAACCGGCGGCAAAATCGACCCGCGCCAGACGCACGGCTCGGCCTACGGCATGGCCGGCGCGCAACGCGGCTACCAGCGGCCCGTCGGCGAATGGAA
>JAISGL010000121.1 GCA_031263125.1 Opitutaceae bacterium
GCGCGCTGGCGCCGTTTTTTGAAATTGCTGGAGGACAAATGCAAGGTCGCCGGAGACGTTGACCTGTTGCTCGAATTTGTCGCGGGAGATTCCGAATCACAGCTGTTGCAAGATGCCGCCACGCTGAAATCATGGCTTGCGCAACCACAGGCGCCCGGTTCGTACAATGATAATAAAAGAAACCAGCCAATGTAATATCGCGGCGGCATCCAGGCCAAAAAACGCGGGACGTCATGAGATGGAAGCCGTTTTACGCTGCGAGTCATCCGGCATGGCGCCGCCATTTTTGCCGGCCATCCATGAACATAAGGCGTGGTTTGTACAAAGCACGCCGTCATCCGTGGCGCGGGACAGCGGATTGTTCGTCCGCGCGCTCATTGCGGAGTACGAGGCGTTGGCCCCGGATGCGCTGACGGTGGGCATTGATGTATATAATATAGAAGCCGAGGCAATCGGCTGCCCGGTTGTCTATTATGAAGGGGCTGACACCTCGGTGCCGAGCATCGGCGGTCACATCGCAAAGGAGGGGGACGATTTGTCGGGTGCGCGGCTGCCGCATCCCTTGAAAGATGGACGCATGCCGGTTAATATACAAACCGCGCGTGAAGTCCGCCGGATATTGGGTGAAAACATCTGGTTGCGCGGAGCCGTTTCCGGCCCGTTTTCGCTGGCGGTTTCGCTTGCCGGGGCGGACACGCTTTTCATGGCCTGCCTCGAATCTCCCGAATGGGTGCATGGCGTCCTGGATTATGCAAAGCGTGTGATTCAGGAATATGCCGGGGCTTATATTGATGTGGGGGCGGGGCTTGTCATCTTCGACTCGCAGGCATCCCCCGCGCTGATTTCGCCCGCGATGTATGACCGGTTTGCCCTGCCGGTCACGCGTGAATTAATACAATGGATGATTGCCCGGGGCGTCCGTGATGTGCCGCTGGTCATTGGCGGAGACACCCTGCCCATTGCCAAATCGCTGGTGCGTACCGGGGCAAACAATCTGGTGTGTGATTTTAACGCGGATGTCGTCTCATGGCTTGGCATCTGTGGCGAAAACAGACGCGCTTTGCGCCGGAATATCCCTCCGGGTTTAATACGGATGGAAACCCCCGATCGAATATATGCGCATGCCCATGCGGAGCTTGTTCGTGGCGGCGGCTATCATGGATTTATCATAGGCACCGGGGTTGTCCCGTATGGAACGCCGGCTGAAAACCTTCTTGCCGTGAGGCAGGCTTGCAAGGCTTTTTATAGATAGCAGCGTTTCATAATAACTGATGTTACACAGTGCGTAGGGCCTGACCTTGTGTCAGGCCGCGAATTACCAGTGTGGCCTCCCACGCGCATACGGCCTGACACAAGGTCAGGCCCTACGAAATCAGCCGGATGCGTAACATCAGATAATAAGAACCGCCCAAGCACGGTGCAATTGCGATTGGTAGCAATCAAGTGAACGACCGAAGCAGAAACCGCAAAAAACGGGAAAATAACGGGTGTGCAGGCAAGCGAACAGCACAGTCGGAAGCGAAGGCAGGGCGCCAAAGGGCGCAAAAAACGGCGAAGCCGTTTCCCAATGCAGCCCAAGAATCTTCGCCACCGCATGATCCTCCGTCCACCGAACCGCTCCCAGCCTGTTCCCCTGCCTGGCCACTCCGTGCAGCCCCCCGGCACTCCGTGGCATGGCCCCATCCTCAACTCCTTCCCCCCGGCTCTTTCACGCTCCTGTGCCGCCCCCGCTCTCTCCGCCGCGCTTCCCGGCGCGCCTTCCGCCTGCCCGCCACGGCACCATCTCTCGATCACTCCCACCAACTCCTCCGGCAATTTCCCATTGATAAATCCCTTCGAAAACCACGAAAAAGAGGGGAGCATCCGTCTGACGGCTCGTGCATCTGACGGTTCGTGAATCGCAATCTCCACCGCTTTCCAAAAACGCCATTCGCTCATCGTATCAAATTATGATGCGCCTCTTTCGTTTATATTTTTCGTTTTCCCTGCCCTCCCAGTTCTCCCTGTTCGCATTGTTCGCATTGTTCGCGCTGCTTGTGCCGGTTGTCGCAAACACCTCCGTCGCCGCAACCGATCCTCTCGCCGCATCGTTCGCAACTCCGCCCGACGCCGCCAGGCCGACGCTCTGGTGGTTCTGGGGCGAAACCGTCACCACTGACGAAGGCATCACCAAGGACCTCGAAGCGATGAAACGCGCGGGTTTCGGCGGAGTCGTCATTTACGAGCAGGTTTTCACCGACCGCCCCGACGCGCTCAAAAGCCTTTCGCCCGAATGGCTGGCGCGCTTTCGTTTTGCCGCGGGTGAGTGCGCGCGACTCGGCATGACACTCGAAGTCAACGTGAGCAGCGGCTTTGTCGCCGGCGGACCCTGGATCACGCCCGCGCTCGCCATGCAGCGCATGGTTTCCAGCGAAATCACCGTCGATGGCGGGCGCAACGTGTCGGTGCAATTGCCGCGGCCCCCGTCGCGCCTGGACTATTACCAAGACGTCGCCGTGCTCGCCTACCCCGCTCCCGTCGGCGCCGACGCGCTTCCCCCGCCGGTGCGCACAAGTTTTCCAAAAGGCGTGAACCTCGACGAATTGTTTGGCGGCCCCGAAGCAAAACGCGTGCGCATCCCCGCGCCGGCGGACGATCAGCGCGTCCGCATCAATCTCGACTACGGCAGCCCCGTCACCGCGCGGAGCCTGACCTACACGCAACGCGCCAACGCCAAGGCGCCCGTCATCGCCACGCAGGTGCCCGCGCCGTGGACCGGCGATTTTTATGGCGAAAACATGCGCCTCAATCCCCCGCTCGGCTGGCTGGAAGTGAGCGACGACGGGACCTCGTGGAAACGCGTCCGCCTGCTGCCCGCGATTGGCTATCAACACGACAGCTGGACTGCGCAGACAGTCGCGTTTTCCGCGGCAACGGGCCGGTATTTCCGGCTGAACCTTGAGGGCTGGGGGCGCAACTTTCGCTCGGGCGACACGGACCTCGTGATTGGAAACGTGGAGTTGCGCGGCGAGGCGCGCATCGACCAGTGGGAGCGCAAGACGGGCAACGTCGTCGATTTTTCCAATCCCGACCAAACGCCGCCTTACGCGGACGGCGAAGTCATCGACCCCTCGGGCATCATCGACATCACGGACCGCGTCGGTTTAAACGGCCGTTTAAACTGGGACGCGCCGCCCGGACGCTGGACAATCCTGCGGCTCGGCCACACGCCGACCGGCGCAAAAACAAAACACGGGCGCCCCGAGACGATGGGCCTCGAATGCGACAAACTCAGCGCCGCCGCCGTGCGCGCACAGTGGGAAAACTACGCCGGCGTGCTCCTGCGCGAAGTGAAAAAAACGCCGGGGGCAAAACTCGCCGGCGCCGGCATCGACAGCAATGAACACGGCTCGCAAAACTGGACGCGCGATTTTGCGCAACAATTCGCGCGGCGCCGCGGTTATGATTTGCGCCCGTTTCTGCCGGTGATGGCGGGCCGCATCGTCGGCAGCCGCGGGCAGTCGGACAAAATTCTTTTTGATGTGCGCCGCACCATCGCGGACATGATGAGCGACGAATATTTCGGGACGTTCCAAAAACTCTGCCACGACGAAGGCATGACCGTCACCGCGCAGGCGCCCGGTATCGCGACCTGTCTTCCCAGCGACAACATCCAGGCGAAAGGCCGCGTCGATATTCCGATGGGGGAATTCTGGATGACGCAGACCGACGGCACGATCGACTGCAAGGAAGCCGCGTCCGCTGCCCATGTTTACGGCCTGCCCGTCGCCGCCGCCGAGGCGTTTACCGGCAGCAAGGCCGACGCGCATCCGGCAATGATGAAGCCGCTCGCGGATGCCGCGCTCGCGTTGGGCATCAACAAATTCACGGTGCTCGCGTCCGTGCACCAGCCTTGGGATGACCGCAAACCCGGCGTGACCGAGGATCGTTTTTATCTGCCCTACCAGCGTCACAACACATGGTGGGAATACAGCGCCGGTTTCTGGAACACGCTCTCCCGCTCTTCGCATATGCTGCGCCAGGGGCTTCCGGTGGCCGACCTGCTCTACCATCTTGGCAACGATACGCCGCTCAAGATTGCCACGCACAGAATGCATCCTGCGCCGCCACCGGGATACGACTACGATGTTTGCGGCGACGAAGTTTTCATTGAGCGCACCCGCGTCGAAAACGGACGCATCGTGCTGCCCGACGGCATGAGTTACCGGATGCTTGTGCTTGCCGGCGGACGCAAGATGTCAGTCGCCGCCGCGCGCCATCTGCGGGATTTGGTCGAGGCGGGCGCCACCGTGCTCGGACCGGTAAAGCCCGAAGGCTCGCGCAGTTTCGCGGACGGAAAAGACGGCGACGCCGAAGTCCGCCGCATCGCGGACGAACTCTGGGACACGGGCCGTGTCATGCGGGGAGATTCGCCCGCCGGGGCGCTGAAGGCGCGCGGGGTCGAACCTGATTTTTCACCCGCGGGAGACTTGGAACTGCTTTTTGCGCACCGCCGGATCGAAAGCGAAAATCGCGACATCTACTTTGTCGCCAACCACAGTGCGAAAGGCGTGGGGCGCGTTGTGAGTTTTCGCATCGCCGGCCGTGTTCCGGAATCCTGGAATCCGGAAACCGGCGAAATAACGGCAATCGACGGCTGGAAGGAAGCAGGCTCCCAAACGCAAGTGCCGCTCGTGCTCGAAGCGCATGGCTCGACGTTTGTCGTTTTCCGTCCGCGTGACGCGGCGAGTCTGGCGAAGACGCCGGCGGCCCGTCCTGTGCTGGTCGAAAACACCGCCGTGCTTGCCACGCTGAACGGCCCCTGGACAGTGCGTTTCACCCCCGGCTGGGACGCGCCGGAAAAGATTGAATTGCCGCGACTCATTTCATGGACCGGGCACGCGGATTTCGCGGTGAAGCACTATTCGGGTTCGGCGACCTACGCGTGTGATTTCGATTTTTCCCCGCCGCCCTCCGGTCGCGGAGTCCTGCTCGACTTGGGCAAAGTTGCCGTGATCGCGGCGATAAAACTGAACGGGCGCGACCTCGGCGTCGCATGGAAACCGCCCTACGCGGTGGATGCGACCGGCGCACTGCGCGCAGGCCGCAACACGCTCGAAGTGCGCGTGGCAAATCTTTGGGCAAACCGCCTGATCGCTGACAGTGGACTCCCCGAAGCCGGGCGCAAAACATGGGTCACATGGAATCCGTACAAACGCACTGATCCGCTGCTGCCATCCGGTTTGCTGGGGCCGGTGTGTCTTCGCGCTCTTGAAAAAAGGTAACGCGGACAAGGTGGCGTGGACAATCCTGTTGTTGTCCGTGCGGTTTGGCGCCCCCTGTTTGTTCGATCTTGTCTGCCTGCACGCCAGTTGCTTTTCCGGTTTTTCACAGGACCTCCGCCCCGGGCCGGTCACTGCATTGCTGCATTTGCATTGCCATCTTGCCATTCCAGCTTGCGTTCATAACTGATGCCACGAATCGCGCAGCTTCAGTTCATAATTGATGTTACGCGGACGGCAGGATTTTGTAGGGCCTGACCTTGTGTCAGGCCGCGAATTACCTGTGTGGCCTCCCACGCAAACGCGGCCTGACACAAGGTCAGGCCCTACGCACCGCGTAACATCAGTTCATAATTGAATCATAGATGCAATTATGAATGCATATTGCAATTGATGCCCGCCCCGATGTGACACTGGACAACCCTGGAAAGCAACTGGCGCACAGGCAGACAAGATCGAAACTGTATAAGGATAAAAAAA
>JAISGL010000225.1 GCA_031263125.1 Opitutaceae bacterium
CTTGTGAGTGCAGCCGTCATAGTTAATTTGATCAGCAAAACCAAAACTGAAAAAGGTCTTTCTGTTCGATGTGTTCTTGATGAAGATATATACTCAAAGGGAATGGAGATATCAGACGAACAATTGGAATCGATAAATATGCTTAAGAATGATTTTCATGGAGAATGGAATTATACGATTCGGCCAAATGTTTGCTAAAACCTGCCAACTTTATTTAGTTACAATTCCTAAGCCGCGCTTTGAACGACGAACAGCAAAGGTATTTGCGCGAAAACCTGAGTGAGGAAGAACTCGTGATTTTCGACCTGCTTGTCCGCCCTGCGCCGGAATTGACCGCAGAGGAACGAAACGAGGTCAAAAAAGTTGCCCGCGATTTATTGGTGAAACTGCAAGGTTTGCTCGTCCTGAATTGGAAAGAAAAGGCCGCATCGCGTTCGCAACTTCAACTGGCGATTGAAGACGCCTTGGACAACGGCTTGCCACGGGCTTATACAAAGGAACTTTACCGGCAGAAATGCGCTGTCTTGTTTGAGCACATTTATGAAAACTACAACGGCGAAGGCCGTGGCGCCTACAGCCAAGTTGCATAAGGTTTCGAGTAGTTTTCATTCTGAAAATAGAGCCATCCCGTAACGTAAAATTGAATTATATTATCTCACAATGAGTTACAAATGTGTGCTTTTTTTGAAAACTTCGTTCAGAAGGAAGGGTTTGATACTTGTTTTGTAACATTTTATTAATCAACATATTCTTATGGAACGCCCCTGGATGCAAATAATAAAAATAATACTCGTTTGCACGATTGTGGCCGTTTTGGGCGGTTGCGCTGTGATGCAAATTGAACCCAGGAAAACCGGTGGCGAAACGTTTCGCAATTCGCAAGATCGTATCAAGGGAAAGTAACGCAGACTGACAAGTTTGTTGAATGATCCTGGTTGAATGGGTTGAATGGGCGTCAAATACAGGCAGGTTTGGCAACCTGCGCTATAGCGTCATGTGCTTTTGGGAAATGCCCCCGGCCGGCGTCACGCCCTGAAAATCACGCTCTCTTTTTTGAACATCCGCACTGCGATTGCCAGCGCCGCCGCCGCATATACGCAGGTCGAGCCAAAAATCAACGCGATCATGCCAGCCGGAAAATTCCCCGAAACCATTTCCTTGCTTACGAGCGCCACGTTCATCAGCGGCACCATCGCATACGTCGCATTCAACTCCACGCCCGGCAGCATCGCCAGCGCCGCCGGCAGAATGATCACAAAGATGAGGGGCGACACATAACTCTGCGCCTCCTTGTAATTCTTCGCGCACAACGCCACCGAGAACAGCACCGCCGAAAACAACACCGCCAGCGGCACCACCAGCGCGCACACACCCAGCACACCCGGCAGACTCACCGTCATCGGCAGACCGCCGCCCGCCGCTGCCGCCCCACCGCCCGCCGCCGCCCCGCCCGCTGCCGCAACTTCGCCCGCCAGCATTCGCACCGCCACGACAGCCGTCGCCCCGAGCGACGCCAGTGAACACACCACCGTCACCAGCGAGGCCGTCAGCACCATCAGGAATTTTCCGAGCACCAGCTCCGTGCGCCCCACCGGACTGCACAAAATCGTCTCCATCGTGCCGCGCTCCTTTTCCCCCGCCGTCAGATCGAGGGCCGAATACATCGCGCCCGTGAAACTCAGCAGAATCAACAGATACGGAATCAGCCCGCCCACTTGCGCGCCGCCCACTTTTTCCGGCGGGGCCACGTTTTTTCGCCTCACCAAAAACGGACGGTGAAAATTCTCCGGAAGCTCTTGCTCCGCGAGCCGCCGACGCACGACTTTTTCGAGATACGCCGACAAAAATCGAGCCACCTCGTCCGCCGCCGCCCCCGAGCGCATGTCGCCGGCATAACTGCAGATCGTCACCACCGGGGCTTTTGCACCCGACGCCAGGATTGCGTCAAAATCATCCGGCGCCTCGATTGCGGCACGCAGTTGTTTGTTCTCGATTTGCGTCGCGTAATCGTCCGCGTACGGCGCCAGCTTTATGCGCTTGTTCGCGGCAAGCTCTTCGCGCAAACGCGGCGACTCCGCGCCGCCGACCAGCATCACCGTCGGTATTTCCTCGTACGCCTTGCGCACCGACTTGTACGTCATCGCAAACATCCCGAACATGAGCGCCGGTATGAGCACGATCGGCACCACAAACATTGATATCAGCGAGCGCCGGTCGCGCAACGTATCCGTCAGCTCCTTTCGGTACACGGTGTGTATTTGCCGCCAGTTCATCGGACACCGTCCCTTTCGTTTGCCACTTCGTTGGCCGCGTCATTGTTCGCCACGCTATTGCTTGTCGCGTCATCGTTTTCCGCGTCACTGTTTCCCCCGCCATTGTTCGCCGCGCCATTGTTTGTCGCGTCATTGTTTGTCGTGTCATTGTTTCCCGCGTCATCGTTTCCCTCGCCCACCACGCGCATAAAAATCTCCTCCATATCCTGCTCGCCGTAACGCTCGCGCAACTCCGGCACGCTTCCCTCCGCGAGCAATTTTCCCCCATGCACAATGCCCACGCGGTCGCACAATTTTTCCACCTCGCTCATGACGTGCGTCGAGTAAACGACCGTCTTGCCGCGCTCGCGGCATCCCCGGATGAACCGCACGATCGACCGCGCCGCCATCACGTCGAGACCGATTGTCGGCTCGTCGAAAATCATGACCGCCGGATCGTGGATCAGCGTGCGCGCGATGGACACTTTTTGTTTCATGCCCGTGGAAAACTTGTCCACGCGCCGGTCCAGAAACGCATCCATCCCCAACTCCGCCGAGAGCCGTCCGATGCGCGCCGCGATCTCCGCGTCCGCAAGCCCGTTGAGCCGTCCGAAATACACCAGTGTTTCGCGCGCCGTCAGGCGTCCGTAGAGCGCGGTGCTCGTTGCCATGAACCCGACGTTCGCGCGCACTTTTTCCGGCTCGCGCACCACGTCGAACCCCGCGACCGACGCCGTGCCCGAGGTCGGCGCAAGCAGCGTGGCGAGCATGCGCAGCGCCGTGGTTTTTCCCGCGCCATTCGCGCCGAGCAGCCCGTGGATGCACCCCGGCCCGACCGAAAAACTGACATCGTCAACCGCCCGGATTTCGCCGCGCTTTTTGTCGTGAAATATTTTGGAAAGATTTTGGGCGACAATCATCGCTTTTTGCATGGTGACGGAGGAGGAGGGATTTGGATTTTTCCAATGTTTTTTTCCAAAATGTTTTCCCGGCTTTTCATTAAATCGCTGGCATTCGCGGACTTTGTTGGTGAGTAATGATTTATGACTGGAGGAAACTTGCAGGTCTCCGCGGGGAAGTGAAGCAAAAAACAATATTTCCGGTAACAACATTTCCGGCAGCAAACCGGCAGACCGGCATATCGACAGACCGGCAGCCGCCCGGTGGCAGCGCAAGACGCCGAGGCATGGGCATCTTGCCCGTGTTCCGGGAGTGGCGTGGGCGTATCACCGCATCCCGGAGGGATGCCAGAAATCGTGGCATTCTCCCTGGCATCCCTCCGGGATGCGGTTTTTATCTGCGATTATATCCGGTGGTGTCGCGACTGCGACGTTGTGGCCATGCCCGCCCGCCAAAGCGGGCGCCCGATCATGACCAGCCCTTCGGGCCATCGCCTGCGGCGATGCCATCTCCGCGCTGTCGCGCTCCGTCAACCACCGGCTAATTTTTGGCAAGCCTCCGGCTTGCTTCAGCGCCATCGCCAAAAGTAGCGCAGGCTGCCAAGCCTGCTGACGAGGCGAAGCCTCGCCCGGTTCGAAAAAAAACGAACACCCGGCAGCGCGCGGCAGGCAAAGCAGGCTTGGCAGCCTGCGCTACGGGAGACCTGACGCAAGGTCAGGTCAGGCTGGTATCGCATAACGCACCTTTTTTCGGATATTGATAGAAAAGGCAACCCCGTTGGGGTTGTGTGATTATTATCGGATTACCCAAGGCAGGCAACGTTGTCGCCAACCTTGTCTATAATAGGGAACGGCGTTGCCGTTCAAGGTGAACACCTGCAATATTTGCGAGAATCGTGACATTTACGGCAATCGCGGGAATTGTGAGGATCGTGGGAATCGAAACGGCAACGCCGTTTCCTAGTGTTTAATTGCGTAAGTTAACGATAGTATTTTTGAGTTGAGATCCCTTGACCTCACGCTTGCGCCACTTGAAGGGCTTGGCGGAGGGGTTGTAGGCGCGAATAAATGCGTCAAT
>JAISGL010000173.1 GCA_031263125.1 Opitutaceae bacterium
GCCGTGGTCTTGCAGGAATTTGCCCAGCGGGACGTTTTCGCGGATGACGAGCGTGGCGAGCACTTGCGGGACGTAGAGGCGCGTTTCGGCGGGGAGCATGGCCGCTATGTCGGCGTAGGTTCTGGCGCCGGGGGTTTTTTTGAGCGCGGCGGCGACGCGGCCTTCGCCGGCGTTGTAGGCGGCGAGGGCGAGCGGCCAGGCGCCGAAGCGTTTGTGGAGCCTGCCAAGCAGGCGCGCGGCGGCCCGCGTATTTTTGGCGGCGTTGTTGCGTTCGTCCAACGGAAATGTTTTCAGGCCGAGCGCGCGGGCGGTCGCGGGCATGAGCTGGAAGAGGCCGCGCGCGCCCGCCGGGCTTTTGGCGCGCGGGTTGAACGACGACTCGACTTCGGCGAGCCAGACGAGTTCGACGGGCAGGCTTTCGGACGCAAAAATGATTTTGAGCAGGGGCGCGAGCGCGTCGGCGTTTTTGGGTTTGGCGCGGCGGCTCACCCGCTTGAAGCAGAGGTTGTAGTAGGGAATGGCGTCGTGCGACGGCGGGACTTGATAAAATGGCTGCGGGTTGAGCGTGATCGGCGGCAGCACGAGGGAGGGCGACTGATGCGGCGCGGCGGGGGCGGCGGGTTCTGGCGGGCGGATGGGCGGCGTGACGGCGTCCTTCGCAGCGTCCTTTGCGTTTTGGATGAGTTCGAGTCGCTCGGCAAACCAGTCGGCGTAGTCGGACATTTCGGGCTTGGCGCGCAGGGCCGCGAGCGTGCGCCGGGCGTTGGGTTCGAGCGAGGCGATTTCCTCGAGCGAGCCGGATTTGAGTTTTGCCTGGAATTGCGTGATGAGCGTGTCCCAGTCGTCGCGGCTCATGAACTCGTATTGTTCCTTGATTTGCCCGGGCGCGTAGTCGTCGAAAAGCCGACGGCCAAAATCGTAGATCGCGTTCATTTCGTCGATTGACATGGCCGGTTGTTCGGTGTCGGGCGCGGCAGCGGTGGGTGCGGCGGCGGTGGGCGCGGCGACGGCGGGCGCGGCGGCGATGGGCGCGGTTGCGCTGGGCGCGGTTGCGGTGGGCGCGGTGGCGGTTGGCACAGCGGCGGCGGTGGGCGCGGCGGCGGTGTCCGTGCCTGTGGTGGCTGGTGTTGGCGCTGGCGCGGTTGCGGGTGCGGCGGCGGTGGGGGCGGGCGGCTCCGCGGCGTCAATGGCGGGTAGTGCGAATGCGAATGCGAATGCGAATGCGAGTGCGCACGCAATGGCGGCTCCCACCGCCGTTGCGCGGAGGAGTCGGGAGCCGGGGCGCGTTGCCGTGGCGGGTTTCATGACTGGGTTGAAAAAAGTGGAAAAAGAAACGTGTCGCGGGCGAGGGTTCCGGGGAACCTGCAAGAGGGAAACCGGTGAGGATTGTTGCGAAATCCAAAAAAGCAAGGTAAGCTGATCATTGACCCGCCGATGGCGGACAGTCATATTCAACGACATTCTAATTTTCGCAATTTTGCATATATGAAAAAGGCGGCTCGTATATTTTTTATCGCGGCAGGCGCTCTCGTGGTGCTGCTGGCGATTGCAGTGATCGTGTTGCTGCAACCACCGGTGCAGACATGGCTCGCGCGCAAAGTCGCGTCGGGGCAACCCGGCTATGAAATTTCCATCGGGCGGGTGGATGCCGGCCTGGGCAGGGTCGAGATCACCAGCGTGCGCGTGAAAGGGCAGGGGATGATGTTGGAGTTGCCGCAGGCGTCGGTCGAAATGTCGTTGCCCGGTCTGATTCGCGAAAAGGTGGACGTCAAAAAACTCGTCGCAAAGGGGTGGACGCTCGATCTTTCGCAACCTGCCGCGACTGCGTCCGCGTCCGCAGCCAGCACAACCGCGACCGGAACCACATCCGCGTCGGATGCCAAGCCGCCCGCGCCCGCGCCCGATGCCAAAACGCCTGCGCCCGCGCCCGCATCCGCCGGACAACCCGGCGGCAGCGGCGGCAGCAGCGGCAGCAGCGGCGCGTTTAACGGCATTTTTGAAATGTTGCAGCTTCCGGTGGACCTCGCGGTCGACGAAGCGGACATCGAGGGCACGGTCATCCTGCCGCCGGAGACGCCGGGCGAGGCGCCCACGCGCGCCACCGTGAGCGTGCGCGGCGGGCAGTTGCGTCCCGGAAACGACGGTCGCTTCGACCTCGCGCTCAAGGCCGCGCTGCCGGGAAAAGACGCGCCGGTTTCAAACATCGAGGTGACGGGCAACCTCGTCGTGCGCATGGGAACGCCGCGCGACATCCAGTCGCTTGTCTTTGAAACCGACGCCACGGCCTCCGGCGCGCAATTGCCGCGCGGCGCGCGTTTGCAGGGCACTGTCGGCGCGTCGAAAAACGCCAGCGGCGAGGATTACGTGATCAGCCTGAAATCGCAGGCGTCGGAAGCGGAAAAAAATCTTTTGAGAATAAAGGCGACCAACCCGTCCGGACCCGAGGGGCTGAACGCCATGTGGGTGGTCGACGTGCGCGACTCGGACATCGCGCCGTTCACGAGCGGGCTTGGCGTGAAGCTGCCCGCGTTTGCCGCGAGCGGGCAGGGCACCTTTGCGACCGACGACGATTTCAAGGGTTTTCACGCCGCCGGAAAACTCACCGGCGGGGCGAGCCAGCTCGAAATCGTGAACGCCTCGCTGTCGGCGCCGGGGCACATGGATTTCACGGCGGATTTTGACGTGATGAGCGAGGGCGACCTGCTGCGCATCGGCGTGCTCTCGGTGGACATTTCCTCCGCCGCGCCCGTGGCCTCCGTGAAGACGCTGCAACTCATCGAAATCAACACCGCCACCGGCGAAATCAAGGTGCCCAATCTCCAGTCCGACCTCATCCGCGTGGATATCCACGGCATCCCGCCCGCGTGGGCGCAGCCGTTCATCAAGGACACGGGCCTCGCGGTCACGGGCGATCCGCTGCGCGGCAGTTTCACGGGACGCGCGCAGGGCGACGGCTATTCGCTGCACAGCGCGATGCCGTTCACGCTTTCGCATTTCTCCGTTTCACAAGGCGGCGGGCAACTCGCGAAGGACCTCGATGTCTCCACCGGTTTCACGGCGGCCTACTCGAACGCGGCGTGGAATTTTTCCGTGTCCGATTTGTTGATACGAAGCAACGGCGCGACGCTCGCGAGCGTGCCGGAGGCCCGCGTGTGCGGCACGCTTCCGCCGCCCGCGAAGGGCGCGCCGAAAATCACGGCCACGGGCAAACTGACGGCGGATATTCCCGCGATTTTCGCGCAGCCCGTCGCGGCGGGTTTGTGCGTCCTGACATCCGGCGCGCTCGACGCCGATTTTTCCGGCAATATCGAAAACGGGCTAACGGCGGTCGCCGCCAAAATCGCCGCCACCGGATTGCGAGCGGGCGGCAAGGCGCTGCCGAAAATCTCGGCGGACGTGCGCGCGGACCTGCATGACAACGGAACCTGCGAAGTGGAGGCGCCCATCGTGTTTGATTTGAACGGGCGCAAATCCGACATCCAGTTCGGCGCCACGCTCAAGCCTGATGGCGCGCGCGGCAACATCGACGCATCGGTCGCCAGCGATGCGGTTTATGTCGATGATCTGATGACGCTCACAGCCGCGCTGCCCGCGAGTCCCGAAGACGCCGCGACCGCCCCGACCGGCACGCCGCCCGCGCAGCCGGAGACCGGCGGCGCGCCTTGGGACGGCATCTCGGGCGAGCTGAAATTTTTGCTGAAAAAAGTCGTGTATTCGGCGGACATCCAGGCAAGCAATGTCGGCGGGGCGGTTAAAATTTCGCCGTCGCTTTTGTCGCTCGAAAACCTCCGCGCGGTCATGCAGGACGGCGGTGAAATGAAGGCGGACGGCTCCGTGAAATACAATGCGGACGCCGGCGCGAACACGTACGCCACGGACGCCAGGCTCACGCTCACCAATTTCGATCCAGGCCCGTTTTTGAAGGCCGCGAATCCCGGCGAAAAACCGACCGTCGAGGGAAAGTTCGACATCACCGGCTCGGTGTCGGGCACGGCGGCCTCGCTCGACAAAATCGCCTCGACGACCGGCGCCGATCTGACGCTCACCAACCGTGGCGGAAAGTTCAACGGCTTCGCGACATCCACCCAGTCATCCGGCATCGGGCAGTTGTTGAAGACGGCCTCGGCGGTGTCGACGCTCGGCGCGATAAGCGACAAAATCATGTCGGCCCTCGGCAAGAGCGACAACTCGCCCAATCTCGACAAAGTCAAGGCGGGCGCGCGGATATTGGAGCGCCTCACGGAAATCGATTTTGACCAGCTCAACCTCGAAGCCTCCTACCGGCCCGGACAGGAAATCGTGGTGAAAAACTTCGGGCTGCTTTCGCCGGACATGCGCATATCGGGCGCCGGTTCGCTTGGCAACAATCCGGCGCTCTCGCTGCTCAAGCAGGCGCTCGCCATGAATCTGCAGATGGCGGTGCGCGGTGAGCAGGCGGATGATCTGCGCATCCTGGGTCTCTTGAAACGGGAAGCCGACACGCTTGGCTACACGCCGCTGGTGAAGGATTTCGCCGTGGATGGCACAATCACCTCGCTGGGCGCGGGCACGCTGGTGAAGCCAATCATATCGTCGCTCACGGCGAAGTGATTTGCGGCGTGTGCGAACGAATGTGGTGGGAGTCGTGGCAAACGATGCGGGAGAGCGATGCAGGAGAGTGCCGAAAGGACTCTCCCACGAAGCGATTGTATCCGCTGTGAACGGTTTTTCTTTTAACTGCCAAACTGATGTTACGCAGCCAAAGGGATGCAAAAAGCGCAGGTGCGTTGTTCCTCCATCAAACAAACCCGAAACCCGTGATTGAATGAGTGCCGCGCGAATGCCCATCCTGGGAGCGGGGGCCTCGCTGCCCGCGCCGCGTATTTGAAAGACACCAAGCGGGCGTACGGCATTTCGCGGGCAGAGATGCCCGCGCTCCCAGGATAAGCCAGCTGCGTAACATCAGCTGCCAAATAGAAAAACCGTTCACGGTTTCCTTGCATTGAAAACGTCGAAGCCCCCCCAAAAAAACATGCGCGCTTGCGGCATCACTCCTGCTGCGTCCACGGGGCATCGACGACTTTGTAGCCGTCGGGTGTTTTGCGGAAATAGACGCTGTCGCAATCGAAGTATTCAATGTCCTGATACCAGACACTCGTCGCGTCCGCGGGCAGTTTCTGGATGATTGCGCCCATCGGCGGCTCGACCCAGATCAGGCCGTCGGCGGATTTTTTGAAGAACTGGCCGTTCTTGAAATGATATTGGATGCCGTCCACGTAGAACGACTGGTAGTCGCTGTCGCCGGCAGCCACCGGTTCGGCGACGACGGGCGCGGGTGTTGTCGTGGCGACAACCGCGGGTTGCGTCGTCACGACCGTGACGGGGGGCGGGGTCACGACGACGGTCGGTGTCTGGACCACGATGTAGCCGCCGGTCGTGGGACGATAGTAAATGTCGTTGAAACGGAAATAGAGGACGTTGTTGAAATAGATGCGCGCAAAGCCGATTGGCAGCGAGGGGACGATGATGCCAGCCGGCGGGCGCACGACAACATAGCCGCCCGGGCCGGGCCGGTAGAACAGGCCGCGATGCGTGTAATAGTTGTCATTGCCGAAACGCACGTGCGTGTAACGTTGCGGGCTTGGCGCGGGCCTGGCCTGTCGCGCGGGCGCCGGCTGCTTCGGAGTGGGCTGGCTAGGCCGGCTCACCGGCTGCTTCGGTTGCCGCGGCTGCGAACCCGGCGGACGCGGTGGCTGCGAATCGGAAGGACGCGGCTGCGCAACGACAGCGAGCGTGCTTAACCCCGCGAGCGTGCTGAGGAGGAATGCGCGTAAGAACCGGATGGGGTGTGTGGAACGTGTGGGACGTGTGGAGCGTGTGGAATGTGCGGAACGTGTGGTCGTTTTCATACTGGGCTGGATGTTTGCGGTGGCGGTTTGCGGTGATGGGTTGTGGTGATGGGTTGCGGTGATGGGTTGCGGTGATGGGTTTGGCGGCTGAAAGGATTGCATATTCTGACGCCTTTTTTGGGGAAGAGTTGCATCGACATGCGAGGACTTTTGGAAAACCGCTTTTGGAAAACCGCGCTGTGTGCGAGTTTTTTTGATGCCCCGCCGGCGAGCCGGCGAACGTTGCGCTGGCGAGCCGGCGACTGCGCCGGGGAACGCTTGGGCTTGCCCATGCGTGAATCTTGTGCTGCCTTCCTTGCGCGCGATGAGACCCACACTTTTTATGACGCTGGCGATGCTGCTCCTGTTCACGTTTTCGGGATGCGCTTCCTACAACGCGAATGTGAAGCCCGACGCCGATCTCTCGAAATACCGTCGCATTTGGGTGAAGAGCAACATGAATGACAATCGCGGCATCGGCCAGTTCATCTGCAATGCGCTTCGCGAGCGCGGTTATGAAACAGACCTCGGACCTCTCACCATGATGCCGTTGAACACGCAGGCCATCATCTCGTTCACCGATTCGTGGACGTGGGATTTCAAGGAACACATGACCGGCCTGGAGCTTTCGCTCAAGGATACCAAAATCGATTTTCCCCTGGCAACGGCATCGTATGCCGGTCCCGCGTCCTTCACGAAATTGCCGCACGAGGTCGTGGAAAGACTCGTCGACAAACTGTTCGCCCCGAAACCCGCGAAATAATTTCCATCAACCCATGAAACGCATTCCGCGCGCAGTCGCATTTGCCGTCGCGCTCCTCTCCACTCAAATCGCATGTATCCGTGCTTCGGATACGGCCGCGCCCGCCGCTGCCGTGCCCGCGTCTGCCGTCGCTGCGTCCGCGCCCGCCGTTGCTGCCGCACCCGCACCCGCGCCTGCCGTCGCCGCGTCCGCGTCTGCCGCCACGCCCGCGCGGGACGCGGATTATGCGCGCATCACGATTCTCTCCACGACCGATTTGCACGGCCATGTTTATCCGGTCGATTATTATACGGGCAAACCATCGCAGGACGGTCTTGCGAAAATCGCCACGCTCATCAGGCAGGCGCGTCAGGACGCCCCGCGTGCGCTCCTGCTCGACATCGGCGACGTGATCCAGGGCACGCCGCTCACGTATTATCACAACCGCATCAACAACACGCCCGCGGACCCGATGATGCTCTGCATGAACGCGCTCGGCTACGACTCGATGACGCCGGGCAATCATGAATACAATTTCGGCCTCGACGTGCTCAACAAGGCGCGCGGCGAGGCGGCGTTTCCGTGGCTCTCGGCCAACACCGTCCGCGCGGGCACGGACACGCCGGCGTATGTGCCGTATTTCGTGAAAGAGGTCGACGGCGTGCGCGTTGGCGTCATCGGCATCACGACGCCGGGGATTCCCGGCTGGGAGGACAAGCCGAATTACGCGGGGCTTGAGTTTCGCGATCCGGTGGAGACCGCGGCAAAATACGTCGAGCTGCTTCGCGGGAAGGAAAACGCGGATGTCGTCGTGATCGCGATGCACATGGGGCTTGAGATCGATTTGCGCAACGGCAAGGGCGAAACGAGTCCGCAGCCCCGTGAAAACACGGCGATCGAAATCGCGGAGAACGTGCCGGGCGTCGACCTGATTTTCATGGGGCACACGCACCGGGACATCCCCGCGCTCGTGGTCGGCAACGCGCTTCTGGCGCAGGCGAACCGCTGGGGCACGAATCTCGTGCGCGCCGATTTGTATCTGGCGAAAACGGATTCGCGCTGGCGCATCGTCGCCCGTTCCGCGCGCTCGATTGCCGTTGATGACCGCGTGGCCGCGGACCCGGAAATCCTCGCGCTTGCGGAGCCGTATCATCGCGAGACGCAGACGTGGCTCGACAAAGTCATCGGAAAAAACGCGCGCGAACTCACCGCGGCGGATTCGCGCATGCGCGACACGGCGATCATCGACCTCATCCAGCGGGTGCAGCTCGAATCGAGCGGCGCGGAGGTATCGTTCAGCGCGAGTTTCAATCCGTCGGCGCGCATCCGTTCCGGCGATGTCACCGTGCGCGATCTCTACAGTCTCTACACATACGAAAACACGCTCACCGTTGTTGCGCTGACGGGCGCGCAAATCAAGGCGGCGCTCGAGCACTCGGCGCGTTATTATGAGCGCGATGAAAAAAGCGGAAAGATTGGCGAAAGCACGGACATCCCCGGCTACAATTGCGACATGGCCGAGGGAGTGACGTATGAAGTCGATCCCGCGCGCGAAGCCGGCGGGCGCATCCTGAATCTCCGCTGGCAGGGCAAACCCATCGACCCGGCGCGCACGTTTCGCGTCGCGGTGAACAACTACCGGCTCAATGGCGGAGGCGGCTACACGATGTTCAAAAACGCGCCCGTGCTCTGGCGTTCCTCGACGGAAATCCGCGACCTGCTCATCAACTGGGTCGAAACGCACGGCGAAATACCCGCCGAGCCGACGAACAACTGGCGCATCATCGGCATGGACTGACGCGCAGGCGGAAGTGAGGTCAACCGCGGCACCGGCGAAGCGCACACCGGTGAAGCGCACACTGGCGAAGCGTCAGCACTGGTGAAGCGTCGGCACTGGTGAAGCGTCAGCATGGTGTGGTGTGAACGAAAGTGGTGGGATTGCCTCCGGGGGTAATTGCGAAAGGCAGCAATCAAGTGATCGACCCGGAGCGGAAGCGAAGGGAGAACGCTGAAGGACGCAAAAACGGCGAAGCCGTTTCCCAATGTAGCCCAGGGTTGCGACGCAGTCGCTACCCTGGGAAAAGGGGAGAAGATTGTCACAACCTCGAAGAGGTTGCCTAGGATTGAACCATTGAACCGCCGAAGCGCGAGTGATTTATGGCAATGTTATCAGGCAACCCCGTTGGGGTTGTGTGATTATTATCGGATTACCCAAGGCAGGCGACGTTGTCGCCAGCCTTGGGCTATAATAGGCAACGGCTTCGCCGTAGCTACCTTTCGCAATTACACCTCGTCAGCAGGCTTGGCAGCCTGCGCTACGTGGGCGCTACGAATGCGCTATGAGGGCGCACGAAGGCGCACGGGGGCAAGCGGGGGCGCACGAGGGGATTATTTTGCCAGGTGGCCGGCGGCGATGGCTTCGGCGATCATGCGGTCGGCGTAGGCCCAGAGGGTGGCGGAGCCTTCGGCGATGTGTTTGTTGCGCGCGATGACACGGTCGCTCGTGATGCCGTGCTTTTTCCACGCGGCGCCTTCGGTGAGGCAGTTGAGGAGCATGGGGTGGAAGCGGTCAACGGCGGTGGCAAATTTGGACTCGGGGGTCTGGCGCGCCTCGAACTCGTCCCAGAGGGCGCGGTATTCGGCGTTTTGCGGGGCGGGGAGCAGGCCGAAGATGCGGTCGGCGGCGATGGCTTCGCGTTCGTGCTGGGTGGCCATGCCGGCGGTGTCGTAGGCAAAGGTGTCGCCTGCGTCGATTTCGACGAGGTCGTGGATGATCACCATTTTGAGGACGCGGAGGAGGTCGATGCCGGGATCGTTGCTGTGCTCGGCGAGGATCACGACGAGGAGCGCGAGGTGCCAGGAGTGTTCGGCGTCGTTTTCGGCGCGGCGGCTTTGCGTGCAGATGGTCTGGCGGAAGGTTTCCTTGAGTTTGTCCGCTTCGATGATGAAGCGGATTTGCTGCGTGATGCGTGTGAGGTTCATTGGTGAAAAGGGCTGAAGGACTGAAAGCGAAAATTACTAATTACTAATGACTAATTACTACTTGGGGCCTTCGGCCCCGACACTGCGCGGCTTCGCCGCGCATGGACTTGTTAATTAGTAATTAGTAATTGGTAATTGGTAATTCTGCCTTTCAGTCTTTTGCTTTGCGGGCTTCGAGTTGGGCGATGAGGTAGTTGTCGGGGCCGGCGTCCTTGAAGGCGGTGTACCAGAGGTCGCCGAGCATTTTGGCGCCGGCGAGGAGTTGGGTTTCGAGGAAGGCGCGGCCTTCCTTGGACTGGGGATTGTCGGGGGTGAGTTTGCCGGCTTTGTCGAAGATGTAGACTTGTTCGACTTTCGGGAGCTGGGCCTGCATGTAGGCGAGGACTTGCACGAAGATGGGGTCGCGGCCGGCGGGGTCGTTGGGCATGGTGGAGAGGCGCGCGGCGGGTTTGGCGCGCTGGACGAGCATGGTGGCGTCGATGCCGCCGGTTTTGTTGAGGAAACCGCTGTCGATCCAGGAGTGGATGGTGCGGGAGCGGGTGTAGGCGTTGGGGTTTTCGCCGGCCCAGCCGTTGAAGTGTTTGGTGACGTGGAGGGGCTGGCAGGCGTCGCCGACGTAGTGGCCCATCGTGCCCATGACGTAGAGGATATTGGCTTTGGCCTGGGCGATTTCCTCGGCGGTGCCGCCGTGTTCCTCGAAGGCGCGGAGGTAGGAGAAGCCGGATTTGAGTTTGCCGTAGTTTTCGGTGATGGCCCAGGGGAGGAAGCCGGGGTAGGCGCGTGTGCCGTCCTTGTTTTTGGCGGGGTCGATTTGGGGGAAGCGCTGCGGGTTGGTTTCGCGGGCGAGGGTGAGTTCGCTGACGAAGATGTAGCGGAATTGGGGGAGGTCGGCGAACTTGATGCCGGCGGGGTCGAGGTCCTCGATGTCGAAGAAGTGCTCGATTTGGTTGATGTGGCGGATCGAGGGGTCGAAGGAGTTGCGCCAGCGGTCGGGTTCGCCGGCGAGGAAGCCGACGCGTTCGCGCGCCTCGGGTGTGCGGAGGAACGCGGGGGCGTCGGCGGGGAGGGAGGCGAGGGCGGTGAGGTTGATGGCGCGGTGGCCTTCGTAGTCCCAGGCGCGGGCGGTGAGGGCGGCGAGGGCGGTGATGCTTGCGAGGACGAAGAGCGCGGCGGCACGGCGGAAGTTTTTCGAGTGTTGCATGGGGGTGATTGAGGCAGATTGGGCGCGGCGTGCGAGAAGATTTGCACCGGATGGCGCCGGATGACGCGGCGTGCGGTGGCGCGGCGCGGCGGTGCGGGTCGGCGGGGTCGGCGCGGTGGCACGACGCGGCGGCACGACGCGGCGGCGCGGTGATACAACGCGGCAGTGCGGCGGCGCAGCGCGGTGGGTCGGCGTGGCGGCGATACGCCCGGAAAACGCGTTCCGCTCATCGCGGGTGCGCGCCGTTCGTCCGTGTCGAGCGACCGTTCGAGCACTCTTCGTAGCGGGATTGCGCGCGGTGGCTTTTATTTTGCGACATCGGGCAGCCATCATGCGCAGCCCGGAAGAACATAAACCACGACTAAACATAACCCGCTTCGTCCGGGGACGATTTTGAAATCTTCGGGCGGGGCGATCAGACAAAACCAACACACATGAAAATACACATGAAAAAACAAATCGCCATCTCGCTCATCGCAGTCGCGTTCGCCGGCACGGCGCTCGCGCAATCGTCCGGTTATTACGGCACGCAATCCACCGCGACCGTCTACGCGCCCGAGCGCCAGGTCACCGGCTTTATCGAGCCTTCCGCAATCTACGTGCCGGCCCACGACGGCTCCGACGATGCCTTCGGCGGCGCGCTTTCCGTCGGCGCCATTATCCACAAACACCACATGCTCGGCCTCGACATCGCCTACTTCGAGGCGGATTACGACATCGGCCCGGGCAAGATGAAATTCATGCCGCTCACCACGAGCTATCAATTCGCGCTGCCGCTCTCAAAACACGTGCAGGTGCGTCCCGGCGTGTTTGGGGGCGCGATGTTCGAGAAGAGCAAGGACCGTCCCGGCATCAGCAGCTCGAACCGCACGGCCTTCACCTACGGCGCGTCGCTCGGCCTCGATTGCACGATCAACAAAAACGTCTCCATCGGCGTATCCGGAAAATGGATGCACGTTGACGACGTGAAGGACCTGCGCGAACGCGACATGGCGCTCGTCGGCGTCAACTTCTCCGTGAGGTTTTAAGCGGCGCGCGCGTCCGCGCACACTCGCGCGCGCGCCCGTGCACACCCGCGCGCGTGCTTGCCCCCGGCCAGTTTCCGCAGCCCTCGTCGCCGCGTTTATGCAGGATGACAGTAACGATCCCGTGCTCCTCCCGCGAAAGGTTTTTTTCATGCAACCCGGGCGGACAACAGGAGCACGGGTGATCTTTCGAGTAATCTTTTAAGTAACTGATGTTACGCAACCGACAGATTTCATAGGGCCTGACCTTGTGTCAGGCCCTACGTGCCGCGTAACATCAGTGAGTAATTTTTTCGGGTAATTTTTTCAGGTGATCTTTTCGGGTGATCTTTTCGGGTGATCTTTGTGAGTAATCTTTGGCATGGCCAACACCGTGCCACATCACGCAAGCTCCATCCCGTCCGCGATACTTCCGCGACACTCCTCGTCCGTCCGCCGCCGCCAGCCAATCCGCCGCTTGCAAATTCGCCACCGCCCGCCAATCCGCCGCCCGCCAATCCGCCTCCGTATCTCCGCATGCAAAAGACCGACACCACCGCAGAATTTTCGCCCGCCGTGACGCAGATGTTCAACGCGTCCGTGCGGCGCGACTACATCCGGTTTCAAGTCTGCATTTG
>JAISGL010000233.1 GCA_031263125.1 Opitutaceae bacterium
CTTAATAGAGTTTTGTGTCCTTGTGTATTTTCCTGAGCGTGGTGGCGGGGATTTTTTCGACTTTGCGGTCGTAGGTCAGCAGGCCGTTTACCTCGCCTTCGACGTCGGTTGTCTGTGTATAGACACCGGCGCACATGCCTTGGTTTTTCGCGAACTCGCGAAGCTGGGTGAGCTGGTCGATATAGTGTTTTTCAAGGTCCTCGAATGAATGATATGTTCGATATCCCCAGTTGCGTTTGTTGGTCCACCAGAGATGGCCTTCGATGGGATAGCCAAGCCCGCCAAACTCGCCGAGCACGAGCGCGCGGCGGCTGTCCTTGCGGTTCATGACGGGCATTTTTTCCCTGTAGTTGTGATAATCGAGGATGTCGCCGCCGCCGGTGTCGAACCAGCCGCTCACGTTGTTGACCAGGCGCGTGGGGTCACAGGCTTTCACGGCATTGCCTATGCGCACGCTGTCGTACTGGCCCCAGCCTTCGTTCATGGGCACCCACACGATGATGCTCGGGTGTGAATAAAGCGCGTCGATCATGGCGCGCAATTCGGACTCGAACTGCCGGGCGACTTCGGGGCGTTTTTGCATTTCATGGCGGTCGTTTGCCGTGACTTGCTGGCGGTCCGCGCCGGGGGTGCGCTCACGCATCTCAATCATGGCGCTTGGCATGTCCTGCCAGACAAGGAGGCCGATGCGGTCGCAGTGGGCGTAGTAGAGGGCGGGTTCAACCTTGATGTGTTTGCGAAGCATGTTGAAGCCGGCTTTTTTCAGGAAATCCAGGTCGAAGCGCATCGCAGTCTCTGTCGGCGGGGTGAGCAGGCCGTCAGGCCAGTAGCCTTGGTCGAGCGGGCCGTATTGGAAGAGCGGTTTGTTGTTGAGCATCATGACGGGGCCTTTCGGGCCTTGCCCGAGCGAGATTTTGCGCATGCCGAAATAGCTTTTGACGGTATCAATCCGCGCGGCGTTGCCGGGGAGTCTGGCGTAGTGGGACTGTTCCCCGGGGCCGAAGAATGTGACGGCTTTGGGCGCGTTGCCTTTTGCCTTTTTTCCGCCGGCGTTTTTCGCGTTTTGCGGGAGCGGGTTTTCGATGCGGAAGAGGTCGATGTGCAGGTCGTAGAGATGCGGCGCGGCGGGACTCCAGAGTTTGGGGTTTGCGATGGGGATGTCGAGTTTGCGGTTGAGGCGGCCGGTGGCTTCGGCGACGACTTTGCCGCCGTCGAGCACGCGGGCGCGGATGGCGTAGTGCGCTTTGCCGGTGGCGATGCGGCTGCCGAGCGTGGTGAGTTTGAGCATGCCGGCGTCGAGGTCGGGTTCGCATTTCACGACGTCGATGCTGATTTCGGCGGGCACCGGTTCGAGCCAGACGGTTTGCCAGATGCCGGAGGCGGGGGTGTACCAGATGCCGTGTTGTTCGAGTTTTTGTTTGCCGCGGGCTTGCTCGCCGTCGCTGGAGGGATCGCTGACGCATACGACGATGTCCTGTTCGCCGCCGGCCTTGAGGTAGGGCGTGATGTCGAGGGAAAACGGATCAAATCCGCCGCGGTGCGAGCCTGCGGGGGCGCCGTTGACTTGGATGTGGGTTTCCCAATCGACGGCGCCGAAGTGCAGGAGCACGCGCTGGCCGTTCCATTCGCTCGGAATCGAAAAGGTGCGGTGGTACCATAGGCGTTGGCCGGGCTTGAGGCTGCGCGTGACTCCGGAAAGGACGGACTCGACCGGATAGGGGACGCGGATTTTGCCTTCGTAGTTTTTCGGCGCGGGGGCGGCGATGGGCGTGATGGCGTAATCCCACGGGCCGTTGAGATTTTGCCAGGTGTCGCGCGTCATTTGCGGGCGCGGGTATTCCTGCCAGCCGTGTCCGGCCTGGGCGTCGGCGGCCCAAGGCGTGAGCATGGGGCTGTCGGATTTTGTTTCGTCCTGGGCGGAGGCGGCGGCCGGCAGCGCGAGTGCAAGCGCGCCAAGGCTCCAGGTTTTTATCAACGTAGCGAGGTTTGGTTTTCTCATAGGGAAATGGGTTCCGGCGTGTGCCGTTTGTGTGGCAGGTGTTTCGCGGGCCGGGCGGAGCGGCGGTCAGCCGGCGTCAGGCGTGCGAGGGTCAGGCGTGCGAGGTCAGGCATGCGAAGGTGTGTTGCGGGAGCCGGGGCCGGAGTTGGAGCCGATGGCTTTGACGATGGCTTCGCCGCGGGAGCGCACGTGGAGTTTTTCGTAGATGTGGCGCAGGTGCGTGCGCACGGTGGGCACGCTGATATTGAGTTTGTCGGCGATTTCCTTGTTCGCGAAGCCTTGCGAGAGATAGGAGAGGAGGTGTGCTTCGCGCTCGGTGAGCGAGGCGCCTTCGGGCGCGACGGAGGGTTCGGGTTCGCGGAAGGAAAGAACGACGCGGCGGGCGATGTGGCTGCTCATCGGCGAGCCGCCTTCGTGCGCGTCCTTGATTGCCTTCAAGACCTCGTCGGGTTTGGAACGTTTGATCATGTAGCCGCACGCGCCGGCTTTCAGGGCGCGGAAGATGAGTTCGCCGTCCTCGTAAACGGTGAGGATGATGATGGGTGTCGTGGGGAGGAGCGTGCTCATGCGGCGCGTGCATTCGATGCCGGTCATCTGCGGGAGGTTCAGGTCCATGACGATGACCGCCGGCCTGAGCACCGGGAGAACCCTGAGCGCCTCCTCGCCGGAAGCGCATGCGCCCACGCACTGGAAACCCGGCGTGCCGCTGATCAACCGTGCCAGTGTGCGGCGGAGCACGAGGTCGTCTTCAACTATGCCGACTGTGGTGTGCATGGGTGGGTGCATGGGTGGGTTTG
>JAISGL010000241.1 GCA_031263125.1 Opitutaceae bacterium
CGTGTTCGGCACTACATGCCCCGCGCGATAACGCTTCCCTATGAAACGCGCCCGGACAAAAAACCGCTCTCCTCTGAAAGTTTTTTCGCCATCCGGATGAACTGCGGAACTCGGGCTAAGATGCCCGCACCCCCAGGAAAAGCCGCGTAATATCAGCTCCCTAATACACTAATACAGAAACTTCGACAAAAAGCGCCGGGCGCGGTCGGTATCGGGCGCGGTGAAGAATTTTTCAGGAATGCCGGTCTCGCACACGCGGCCTTCGTCCATGAAGACGACGCGGTCCGCCACCGCGCGGGCAAAACCCATCTCGTGCGTCACGATGACCATCGTCATGCCGTTCCTCGCCAGGCCGAGAATCACGTCGAGCACCTCGCGCACCATCTCGGGATCGAGCGCGGCGGTGACTTCGTCGAACAGCATCACCTCCGGGTTCATGCAGAGGGCGCGCACGATGGCGATGCGCTGTTTCTGCCCGCCCGAGAGCTGGCGCGGAAAGGCGTCAAGACGGTCGGCAAGCCCGACGCGCCCAAGCAGGTTTTCGGCCTGGCCAAGCGCTTCGCGGCGGGGGCGTTTTTGCACGTGCACGGGGCCGAGCAGGAGATTGTCGCGCACGGAGAGATGCGGAAACAACTCGTAACTTTGGAAAACCATGCCGATGCGCTGGCGCACGGAACGCCAGTCCGTGCCGGGCCGCGCGAGGTCGCGCCCGTGAAAATGGATCGAGCCGGATTGCACGGTCTCAAGCCCGTTGAGGCAGCGCAAAAACGTGCTCTTGCCGCAGCCCGACGGCCCCAAAATCACCACGACCTCCTTCGCATGGATGGCAAGCGAGACACCGTCAAGCGCCTTGCGCGTTTCATAATACTTGGTGACATCAACGGCGTTGAGAATCACCGGGGCGTTGGCTGCGGCTGTCATGTTTTGTTGAATCGTTTTTCCAGCCGCCGGGAAAGGAGCGACAGGGGATGGCAAAGGGCGAAGAACAATAATAATATGAACGCGTATATTATAAACGGCTCCTGCGTGCGTTCTATAATCTGCTGCCCGCGCTTGATCACGTCGACAACGCCCACGATCACCACCAGTGACGTGGTTTTTATGATGCGCGTGACGAGGTTGACGGCGCCCGGCAGCATGCGCCGCGCGGCCTGCGGGAGAATGACACGCCACTGAAGCTGCACCGCCGACATGCCGAGCGCGCGCCCCGCGTCATATTGCGCGCGCGGGATGGCGGTGAGCGCGCCGCGCACGATATCGCTCATCTCCGACGCGCCCCAGAGCGAGAACACCAGGATGGCGACAAATGTCCCGGAAAGATCGAGGTTGAGCGCCGACGGCACCGCGAAGAAAAACACAAAGAGCCACACGAGCACCGGGATGACGCGAAAGACTTCCAGCCATGCGCGGGCCGCCGCCTGCATGAGCGCATTTTTGCATGACACGCGCGCCATGCCGAGCGCCACGCCGCCGAGAATCGAAAAAAACGTCGCCGCCGCCGCCACGCCGAGCGTCGCCCAAAGGCCGTCGAGCAGCAGCGGGGCGTTTTGCCAGAGAGTATCAAGCGCGTGTCGCATAGTGTTTGGCTCCGGAAGCTCAGCCGAACTCGGCGTGGCGGATGACTTTTTCCAAACGCGAAAAAAGCCACGAAACGGGCACGATCACGATCACGTAAGCCGTCACGAGAAGGATGAGTGATTCCGTCGTCTTATAATAGAGACCGATGAGGTCCTGCGTGAGATGCATGAGATCGGCCACGGCGATGATGCCGACGACCGAAGTTTCCTTGAGCAGGAAAATGCAGTTGGCGGCGAGCGCGGGCGTGGCGGATGCGAGCGCCTGCGGGAGCACGATGCGGCGGGTGATTTGCGCGCGGGAAAAGCCGAGGCTGAGCGCGGATTCGATTTGCGGACGCCCCACCGACTCGATGCCGGAGCGCAGTGCCTCGATCATGTAACCGCCGCCGAGAAACGTGAGACCAACGAGCGCGCAGGTGAACCCGCTCCACCTGATGCCGATGGCGGGCAGCCCGAAATAGAGGAAAAAAAGCTGTGCCAGCAAAGGGGTGTTGCGCGAGAACCCGACATACGCCGCAACCGCATTTCGCAAAACCGGCACGCGAAAATGAAGAAGCAGCGCGCCCGGCAGTCCGACAATCATCGAGCCGGCGATCCCCCCGATGCCGAGCGCCAGCGTGAGCAGCAGCGCCTTCCCGTAATGCGGGAGGTGATTTGCGATAAATTCAAAATCGATGCCGGTCATCTGGAAAAAATTCGTAACGGATAATCACGCAAACACATGACCAAGCCGCTTGGTGAAAAGCGACGGAAAAATGACAAAAAGGCGAACTCCTGCGAGGAAAAGTGAAAAAAATGTCCCGCCTCCTTTCGGCCCCTGTTTCTTATTTCCCTCATGGATTTGATGGCGTCCGGGGTTCGCCCGGAGCAATTCAAAGTCATGCCGCTGATGTTACGCGGACGGCGGATTTTGCAGGGCCTGACGCAAGGTCAGGCTGCGGAATCCTGTCGTCTGCGCGTCCGCGTAACATCAGATTGTATTTTGAAAACTCATTGCAGGAAAAGATACTGGCGTTTCCCTTTCGGGAAAGAGATCGATCCGGGGCGGTCTCCGGAAAAAACAGGAAAAGCAACTAGCTTGCAGGTAAACAAGATTGAAGTCAAATAAACAGAAATAAACAGGGACAGGTTTAATACAGGAGGTGCGTTAAAGTTGACACTTGGATTTGATGAACCAAAAAATGAGTTTATAATATTTTACATATCAATAAGTTATGCAATTCTACTTAAAGGGTATATGATACCAATGAAAGTGAATATCTGATATTACGCGGCGCGTAGGCACGTGGCCTGACCTTGCGTCAGGCCGCGAATTATCTGTGCGGTTTCCTACGCGGATGCGGCCTGCGCAAGGTCAGGCCCTATGCGCCCTATGCGCCGCGTAACATCAATTGTTATTTTGAAATCCTATCCCGGCGCCACCGGAACCCCGGCCTTTGCCTGCATCCAAAGCAACGCTCACTTGCCTCGCTTGCGCCCCTCCCCAATCAGTTGCCTGGTGGTCAGGCTGTCTGCTTTGCGCCTCGCGGGAGCCGCTGCGAGACGGCGGAACGTCGCCGCCCTCGTTCCCCTGGCCATCCGGACAGGGCCGGGCAGAAATAAGACGCGCCACGGGCCGCTCGTGACATTTGGATTTGAGATTTATTTGGAATTGGCAAGTTGTCGCATCGCCCGATAGGGATTTTTCTCCTTCAAATTCCCGCACGGCATCCACGCATGAAATTCGCCAACGTCCACATCGAGTCCCTCGCCGTCGCCCTCCCCGGCGAAATCTGGACCTCCGCGCAAATCGAGGAACGCCTCCGCCCGCTCTACGAACGCCTTCGCCTCCCCTTTGGCCGCCTCGAACTCATGACCGGCATCCGCGAACGCCGCCACTGGCCCGCGCACACGCGCCCCTCCGATGCCAGCGCCGCCGCCGGTCGCGCCGTGCTCGCCAAATCCTCCCTCCGCGCCGGCCAGATCGACACCTTCATCCACTCCGCCGTCTGCCGCGACATGCTCGAACCCGCCACGGCCTCCTTCGCCCACCGCAAAATCGGCCTCGGCCCACGCGCGCAAATCTTCGACGTCTCCAACGCCTGCCTCGGCTTCCTCAACAGCATGGTCATCCTCGCCGGCCTCATCGAATCCGGCCAGATCGGCGCCGGCATGATCGTCTCCGGCGAAAACGGACGCCCCCTCATCGAGCAAACCCTCGCGCACCTGGTGGCAGCCCCGCTCAACCGCAACGAAATCAAACCCTATTTCGCCAACCTCACCATCGGCTCCGGCGCGGTCGCCGCCATCCTCTGCCACCGCTCGTTCCTCCCCGCCGGCAGGCAACACGCCCCGCGAATCATCGGCGGAGCCGCCCGCGCCGCCACGCAACACAACGACCTCTGCCAGGGCGACACCCACGGCGCCGAAGCCCTCGCCATGCAAACCGATTCCGCGCAACTCCTTATCGCCGGCGTCGAACTCGCCCGCGAAACATGGAGCGATTTTTCCGCCGCCACCGCCTGGAACGCGCACACACCGGACCGCTTCATCTGCCACCAAGTCGGCTCCGCCCACCGCCGCAAACTCTACGAAACCCTCGGCCTCGACCTCGCCAAAGACTACTCCACCTTTGAAACCCTCGGCAACATGGGTTCCGCCTCGCTCCCCGCCACGCTCGCCCTCGCCGCCGAAAACGCCGCCATCAAAACCGGCGACCGCATCGCCCTCCTCGGAATCGGCAGCGGCCTCAACTGCCTCATGCTCGGAGTCGAATGGTGATGCACGAAACCAACGCCAGCACAAACGCCAGCACCAGCGCCAGCGCAAACGCAACGCAGCACAATGCAGCCCAGCACAACGCAGCGCAGCACAACATAGCGCAGACTTCCAATCCTGCCACGCCGCAAGTTTCCACGCCCGTCATCCAGCAGGTTTCCAAACCTTGCCAGCCAGCAGCGGCAAAAGTCTCACCGGCTTCCACACCCGCCGCATCGCAGGTTTCCACACTCGCCACATCGCAGGTTTCCACACCCGCCGCACCGCGAGTTTCCACACTCGCCGCCGCGCAGGCTTCCACGCCTGCCATCCTGCAGGCTCCCGCGCCCGCATTCGCTCTCCCCGCCATCCTCCGCCCCCTCTACCCATTCGCGCAACACACCTTCGTCACGCCCTGCGGCCCGCGCATGAACTACGCCGACGAAGGTCCCCGCTCCGGCGAAGCCGTGCTCATGCTCCACGGCAATCCCACATGGTCCTTTTTCTACCGCGACATCATCCGCGCCCTCTCGCCAAAAATCCGCTGCATCGCCCCCGACCACGTCGGCATGGGCCTCTCCGAAAAACCGCACGCCGGCAAATACCCCTACACCCTCGCCACGCGCATCGCCGACATCGAAGCCCTCGTCGCCGCGCTCGGCCTGAAACGCATCCACCTCATCGTCCACGACTGGGGCGGCGCGATCGGCTTCGGCCTCGCCACGCGCCACCCCGGAAAAATTGGCCGCGTCACGATCCTGAACACCGCCGCATTCCCCGACACCAGCATCCCCTCGCGCATCGCCCTCTGCCGCGCCCCGCTCGGACTCGGCGCGCTGATCGTGCGCGGCCTCAACGGCTTCGCATGGCCCGCGACATGGATGACCATGCACCGACGCAAACTCACCCCCGCTGAAAAACGCGGCTACCTGTTTCCCTACGACAACTGGGCCAGCCGCGTCGCCGTCCACGAATTCGTGCGCGACATCCCCATGACGCCCGCGCACCCCACCCACCCCACCCTCGCCGAAATCGAACGCAAACTCCCGCTCCTCGCCGCCAACCCAAAACTGATCCTCTGGGGCGGACGCGATTTTTGTTTCAACGACCACTTCTACAACCGCTGGCGCGCCATCTACCCTGAAGCCGCCGCCCACCGCTTCCCCGACGCCGGCCACTACCTCCCCGACGACGGCGGCGCCGAAGTGTGTTCCAAAATCGGGCATTTTCTCGCCCCCATCGCAACAACGCCACCCCCCCGGCTCCAGCTCAAACCCGACTTAAGTCGACTTAACTCGACTTAAATCGATTTAAGTCGATTCTCCCCCGACAACCGCAATCACTCCCACTCCCGCAACCACTCTCACTCTCACTCCCACTCCCGCAACCACTCCCACTCCCGCAACCACACACACTCCCGCAACCACTCTCACTCCCGCAATCACACACACAACCACGCCCACAACCAAAACCCACCCGACATGAAATTCGAACACTTCGCCTTCAATTCCCCCGACGCCCGCGCCCAAGCTGCGTGGTGGGTCGGGCACCTCGGCCTCACGATAGCCCGCCGCGTCGAAGCCGCGCCCTACACGCATTTCCTCGCCGACGAGACTGGCCGCGTCTTCATCGAAATCTACAGCAACCCCGCCGCCCCCGTGCCCGACTACTCGAAAATGCCGCCGCTCGTATTTCACGTCGCCTTTGTCTCGACCGACACGAAAGCCGACCGCGCCCGCCTCGAAAAAGCCGGCGCCACCTTCTTCGTCGAGGAAACCCCCGGTGGCAACAACCTCCTCATGATGCGCGACCCCTGGGGCCTCGCCCTCCAGTTCTGCCAGCGCGTGCAGCCATTCTGAACGCAGCCCGCCCCGCAAACCCAAACACCCGCGCACCGCGCACACCGCCCGCTGACGGCGAAGCCGCCGGATCAAGTAGCACGCGCGTCCCGCCCATATGCTTGAGTAGCACGGGCGTCCCGCTCGTGGACGGCGCGAAGCGCCGCCCCCACACCGCTCCAGCCGCCCCCCCAGCGCGGACAAAATGCCCACTCCACTCCCATAACACGCGCAAGATGCCCGTGCCACGCTGTCTTGCCCGCCCAGTCTCGCCTGCCCGGTTTTTGAGGTGCGCCCGGTGGCGCTAACCTCCGCCTTGCCCTTGCGCGGGTCTCCGCGCGGGCGGGGCTGGTTTTGGCGGGGTTACACTCACATTGCCCTGCGAATCGATTTTCACCGTCCCGCCCTTCGGCAGATTTTTCAGCCACCCGAGCGCGTTGTTGATATAGGCATCACCAACTTCATCGCCAAGCGCCTCCCGGATTTGCCCGGTCGCCCGCGCGGCCAGCGCCGCATACGCCTCTTTTTTTCCGGCATCGTCCAGGCTTTTGTCATCGGAAATGCGCTTCGCTCCGTCCGCCGCATCCTCGCGCGCCTGATACGTCTGCGCGACCGTGTCCACGCTGAGATTAAAACGCTGCGCCGCCGCCTGGAGCGTTTGATAATCCTGACGCTGCCCGCGCACATACTCCGCGTAACGGGCGTCGCCAAGCATGTCCTTTATCTGCGCATCAATGTTTTTCTGCTCCTCCGCGCGCGC
>JAISGL010000266.1 GCA_031263125.1 Opitutaceae bacterium
CATGAGGGCGGCACTTCGCGCCGTCCACGGGCAAGATGCCCGTGCTACGCGAGGCGAGGCTTCGCCTCGTCAGCAGGCTTGGCAGCCTGCGCTACGTATGTGCCGCGTAACGTCAGTTAACAGGATGTACAGGATGAAGACTCCGGCGGTCGGATGTTTTCCCTCTTTGCTCTGCTCTTAATGGGTTGGAGTGAATGCGGCGCGGGGCGGAATGGGCGCGCAGTGGCGGTTTGTCACTCCAAGCCTGTCACTTGGATGTCGCCGGGGTAGTCGAGGGCGAACTTGATCGGGATTTCGCGTTTTTCGCCGGGTTTCATGTCGATGCGCCAGACGAGGGTGTTGTTTTCCTCGCGGGTCACTTCCCTGCCGGGTTTTTCCGGGGTGCCGGTGTCGCGTTCGGCGGGGGCGGTTTGCGTGAGGACGATTTTTTCGTTGCGCGAGAGGGGGAGCGTTTCCTTGAAGACGACGCGTTCGGGGGTCTTTTTTTTGTTCGTTATCGTGATGAGGTTTTCGTAGGTGACGCGGCGGCCTTTGCCGGTGAGGCCGGTGTTTTCCGTGTAGCGGTTCACGACGCGGCGTTTGATGGCGATGCCTTCGTCGGCTCCGAGCGCGAGTTGGAAGCGTTCGGTGGGCATGATGGTTTTGATGGTGGAGGTGGTGACGTAGGCGTCGTCAAGGAAGACGTGGGTGTTGCCGGCGATGAGAGGGTAGTCCGTCGTGTTGTCGACGTAGGCGCTGAGGTAGGCGGTTTCCTGCATGGCGGGGAGGGCTTGGTATTGGAGTTTCGCGGCGAGTGCCGCGGTGGTGATGCTGACTTTCTGCGGGGTGTTGTCACTGGGGATGCTCGTGGGGGCGGCGATTTTGAAGGAGGCGCTCGTGGTGGCGTTGGCGACGCTGGCGGTGGCGTTGGCGGCGGCGATGGAGGGCGGGGGTTGCGGGGCTATAAAACCAGTTCCGTTATCCGATGTCACAAAGTTTTTGAACATAGCGTCATTATTAAGAGCAACCCCGTCAGTTACTCTGTTCCCGCCCTCTCCGAGGATGTATGCTCCGCTGCCACGCAGGGCGACGGCGTTTCCCATCGCTCCAGACCCAATATTCAAACTCCTGTTCTGCCCGGTTGTGGCATAATAATTAACTGAACCCGCTGAGCCTGCCGGCGCTTGTTGCCTCGGCGGGGGCGGCGGTGCGTAAACGTCGACGTACCAGGGGCGCGCTTCGGGGGCGGCGCCGCCGAGGCCGGGGCGGGCGGTCGAGAGCGTGAGCGCGATGGCGTCCCAGTCTTCGCCGCTCGACTGGCGGACGTTGCCGTAATAGGTGAGTTCCACTTCGCGCGGGGCGGCGCGGAGGCGCACGTCGTAGGAGGGTGTCCAGCTCGCGGCGGTGATGGTGTAGTCAATCGTGAGGTCGAGGTCGCCGGGGTTGGCGGCGCGCACGCGGATGGTCACGGTTTTGTGGCTTTTGCGCGCGGTGGCGCCGCCTTGGAGGATTTCGTTGAGTTGGTTTTGGAGGGCGGCGCGTTTGTCCTTGGTGTCGTTGATTTCGTCGGCGAGTTGCTGGCGTTCGAGGGCGAGGGCGGCGCGGTTTTCGAGGGAGAAGGCGAGGAGTTTTTGCATGTCGTCGATGTCGGGGTGGGACGCGGGGGTGTCCTTGGTGGGAGGGGCGGCGATGGCGTTTTCGATTTTGCCGACGAGGTTTTGCTGCCATTGGAGGTTGTTGTCGCGGTCGGTGAGGGCGCGGAGGGTTTTGTCGATGGTTTTGATGTCGTCCTGGAGGGTTTTGACGCGGGGCTGGGTGGCGGGGTCGGTTTGCGCGGTGTAGGTGATGGCGGTGGAGACGTCGAGGATGGTGGCGGCGACGCCTTGGCCGCGGACGTGGACGGAGGCGTCGATGAGGTTGGAGGGGAGTTTTTCGAGGATGATGCCGGACTCGCCGGCGGGGAGCGTGGCGCGGGCGGTGCGGGTGACGATGGCGCGGTCGGTGTAGACGGTGGCGGCGGTGATTTTCGAGGGCGTGGGCGCGGCGGCGGACGCGGTGGCGGCGGGCGGTGCGGACGCGGTGGCGGCGTGCGCAGTGGCGGTGGCGACGATGATGAGGAACGCGGCAGCGAGGAATGCGGCGGCGTGGAGCGCGGTGGCGTGGGTGAGGGCGTGGGTTTTGGTTTTCATGGGTGTGGTGAGATTGGGCTGTGGTTGAGTTGTGGCTGGGTTGCGACAGGAGATAATAATAACGGGGTGGCCAAGGGAATATTAATCACTGATGTTACGCGGTCGGCGCTTGGGAGCGCGGGCATCTTTGCCCGCGATGCGTTTTCGATATGCAATATGCGGGCGCACGGTGTTTCGCGGGCAAAGATGCCCGCGCTCCCAGGAAAGGCATCAATCCATTAAAGACGGGATTAACAGGAGGCACAGGATGATGGCTTCGGCTTCGGGGGGCGTCGGGTTGTATCCTGTGCATTTTGTTGATCCTGTCCAAAAAACACGCGGAGGGGGCGGAGGTATGCGCCCTTTACTCGGCCGGGTGCCAGTCGTCCGCGCCGCCGAGGACGGCGCGGGGGGTGAGCGCGGCGGCTTCGGCGTCGGTGAGCTGGCGCGACCAGGCGACGCGTTTGTCAGGCGCCGCGCCGGGGCCGGTGTTTTTATACTCGGCGTAGCGGACGGTCTCGGCGGGGGCGGCGACGTTCCACTTTTGCCAGCCTTCGGGGCGGATGCAGGCGGCGAGTTCGCAGTGCATGAAGATCGTGGCGGCGTGGGGCCGCCAGGGGCGTCCGAGGTGGGTCCTGACGCCGGGGTTCGCGGCGGTGACGCGGCAGCGCGAGAAGATGTAGCCGTGCGCGGTGTCCTTCGGCGTGCTGGCGGCGGTGATGTAGTTGCCGGCGACGCAGATGATGTCGCAGTTTTCAAACCACGCCGTCGCCCCGCCAAAGATGAAGTCGGTGGCGCCGGTGATGACGCAGTTTTCAAAATACTGGCGGCCGTGGTTGATGAGGATGGTGTCCTGGTAGCCGTTGAAGCGGCAGTGGCGGAAGGTGGCGCGGTCGCCGTCGACGCGGAGGGCGAGGGCCTGGCCGACGTTGCCGGCGGTGTTTTCGATGGTGATGTTTTCGATGGTGAAATCGTCGGCGTCGAGCTGGAGGGTGGGCGTGCGGAAGGTGCCGATGGGTTTGCCGTCGGGGCCGGGCATTTTGGCGTTGAGGTTGTGCGTGATGATGGTGGTGGCGGCGTTTTCGCCGATGAGGCGCACGCCGCGTTTTTCGCGCTGGATGTAGACGATTTCGTTGTAGACGCCGGGTTTGACGAGGATGGTGTGAGGTTTTTCGCGCGAGGCGGTTTGCGGGGTTTTGTTGATCGCGTCCTGCACGGTTTTGAAGTTGCCGGAGCCGTCGGCGGCGACGATGGCGTCGGGGCGTATGGCGGGGGTGGCGGCGTGCGCGACGGGGGCGGCGACGGCGAGGAGCGCGGCGGTGGTGGCGAGGAGCGCGGCGAAAAGGAAAAATGGCAGCGTGGCGGCGAGCGCGG
>JAISGL010000324.1 GCA_031263125.1 Opitutaceae bacterium
TTTGAATCCCCTTCCCCTGTGCTTCGGGGGTTTGCAAAAGGATAATAACTGATGTTACGCGAAGTCCGTTCCTGGGAGCGCGGGCATCTTTGCCCGCGATGCATTTTCGAAACACACCAAGCGGGCGCACGGCATTTCGCGGGCAGAGATGCCCGCGCTCCCAGGAACGGACAGCTGCGTAACATCAGCTGGTAATTCGCGGCGCGACACAAGGTCGCGCCCTACAAGCGCCGGTGCCCGCCCCACCCCGGCTACCGCGTGCTCTGGCGCCCATAGCGCAGGCTGCCAAGCCTGCTGACGAGGCGCTGCCTCGCCCGGTTCGAAAAAAAGACCACCCGGCGGCATATGGCAGGCAAAGCAGGCGGTGCGGTAAAGTAGAGCCTGTCCCTATTTATATTTGACTTATTTGACTGATTCACACGTGCGCGGTCTGACGCAAGGTCAGGCACTGCGCGCTGCGTAACATCAGTTACTCAATGATGTTACGTAATACGCAGGGCCTAGCCTTGCGTCGCGGCGGGATTGGCGCGACAGCGCCGGGATTGGCGCGACAGCGGCGGGCGGGACGCCCGCGTTCCGGGAGTAGCGCGGGCGTCCCGCCCGCGTCGGAGACGGTTTGAGGGCGGCACTTCGCGCCGTCCAC
Source organism: Opitutaceae bacterium (assembly GCA_031263125.1). GTDB lineage: Bacteria > Verrucomicrobiota > Verrucomicrobiia > Opitutales > Opitutaceae > Ereboglobus. Next base: position 644 of record JAISGL010000324.1, read on the forward strand.
GGGCAAGATGCCCGTGCTACGCGAGGCGAGGCTTCGCCTCGTCAGCAGGCTTGGCAGCCTGCGCTACGGGCGCGCCGCGTAACGTCAGTTAATAAGGTCGGCAAGCGAATCGCCGGCATTCCGGAATCGGCGGCGATGATGCCGCGCCCTCTTCTCTTCTTGCCGCATCTTTCCGCAAAAAAACCGCCGGGGGATATTCCGGCGGTTTTTTTGTCTGGCAGGGCAAACCTTTCGGGCAAGCCGTGGGCGCAGCCGTGCGCGCAAATGCATGCGAAATGCGCGCGGATGGTTTTGCTTACTCCAGTCCGGTCACTTGCACGTCACTCGGGTAATCGACGCTGAACTTGAGCGGGATTTCACGTTTTTCACCGGCTGCCAAATCCAGGCGCCAGACGAGTTTGCTGTCTTCTTCCTTCGTCACTTCCCTGCCGGGTTTTTCCAGGGTGCCAACGTCTTTTTCGACGGGGGTGAGGAGCTTTACGACGATCTTTTCGTTGCGCGAGAGCGGGAGCGCTTCCTTGAAGACGACGCGCTCCGGCGTCTTTTTGTTGTTCGTGATCGTGACGAGAAACTCGTACGTCACGCGGCGGCCTTTGCCGATGAGTCCGGTGTTTTCGGAGAAGCGGTTCACGATGCGGCGCTTGATCGCGACGCCTTCGTCGGCGCCGAGCGACACTTCAAACTTTTCGGTGGGCATCACGCTCTTGAGCGCGGATGTCGAGACAAAGGCGTTGTCGAGGAAGATGTTCGCCGGACCGGCGAGGAGGGGGAAGTCGGTCGTGTTGGTGACGTAGGCGCTGAGGAACGCGGTTTCCTGCATCGCGGGCGTGGCTTGATATTGGAGTTTCGCGTCGAGTTTTTTGACGGTGATGCTGACTTTCTGCGGGGTGTTGTCGCTCGGGATGGTCGTGGTGGCGGCAATCTTGAAGGTCGCGCTCGTGGCGGTGGAGTCGACGGTGGCGGTGGCGAGGGCGGCGTCTTGTTTGCTTTCGTCTTCGAATTCCATCGCGGGCGCGGCGGCACCGGCTGCGACGTTGAAGAAGACTTGGGCGTTGTCTCTCGATTTTTTCGCACGCATTTCCTGGTTCAATTCAGATTTATCCATCATCACAACAGGGCGCGGCACATGCACGTCGAGTATCCACGGGTTGAGCGCGGGGGCGGAGCTGCCGAGCGAGGGGCGGGCGGTCGAGAGGGTGAGCGCGATGCCGTCCCAATCTTCACCGGTCGACTGGCGCACGATGCCGAAGTAGGTGAGTTCGACGGCGCGTTCGTCGGTGCGCATGCGCGCGTCGTAGGAGGGCGACCAGCTCGCGTTCGGCACGGCGTAGGCGACGGTGAGGTCGAGCGGGCCGGCCTTGGCGGCGGCGACGCGGACGGTCACGGTTTTGTAACTGCGGTTGTCGGGGCGCGCGCCGGCAAGGATGGTGTTGAGCCGCGAGCGGAGCGTGGTGAGTTGTTGTTTTGCCGCGTTGAATTCGAGGTCGAGTGCCTGTGTGTCGGCGGCGAGTTGCGCGCGTTTTTCTCCGGAAAACGTCATGAGTTTTTGCAGGTTTTCGAGCGTGGGCGGCGGTGTGCTGGAGCCAGGGGGCGGCGTGGCGATGACGACGGCTTCGATTTGGTCGAGGAGTTTGGATTGTTGTTTGAGAACGGCGCGGCGGTCGTCGAGTTTGCGGAGTGCTTGTTCGGTGGCGTTGATTTCCTCCTGGAGCGCGGCGACCTTGGGCTGGTCGATTTCGGCGGTGTTGTTCACGTAGGTGACGCGCGTGGAGACGTCGAGGATGGTGGCGCCGGCGGCGCCGCGTCCGCTGACTTGCACGGAGGCGTCGAGGAGCGAGGCGGGGAGTTTTTCGAGCGTGACGTGGGTCTCGCCGGCGGGGAGGTCGATGCGCGCGGTGCGCGTGACGATGGCGCGGTCGGTGTAGACGGTGGCCGCGGTGATTTTCGATTGGGCGGGTGTTGGTGTTGTCATGGATTTTGCGTGGGCGCTGGCGGCGGCGGCAAACGGGATGCCGGGCGCGAGTGTGGTGATGATGGCAAGTATGGTGATGATGTTTGTCTTCATGCGTGTGTGTGTTGTGGAGAGTGTTTTTCGGAAAAGTTCGCGCACAAGGTATCACGAGCAAACGGCGGGATTGTCAGCGGCGTGTCAGCCGTTTGTAAGGTAATTGTCATGCGGGAATCGTCGTGCGGGAATTGTCATGCGGGAATTGTCATGCGGGAATTGTCGTGCATTTTGGAAAATTATCCTGTATTTTATATTTTATACAGATTATATCATACATAAATAAAGTCTTGTCAGCCTTCATAATAAAATACACGTTGCGTGAATCTTCATGAAAAAAATTTCGCTCACGGCGTTTGCGGCGTTCCCGTTCGCTTCCGCTTTCATTATTGCATTTGCCGCATTTGCCACGCCGCCCGCGCGCGGCCAGGCGCCATCGGACGCATTTCGTCCGTCGCGCGTCGAGAGTTGCGCGATTTCGTATTCGTATTCCGGGAAATCCGGCTACAAGCACGACGCCACGCCGGGCGAGACATCGGTGAATCACTTTAATATTGGCGCGACGGGGCGCATGGCGCTCGGCCAGGCGACGTTTCTCGGTTACGGCGCCGCCTTCGCGATCAACACAATGGAATCCGACGATCCGGTGCCCGCGCCGGAGAGGCTGGGCGCGTTGACGCTGAATATCGGGGTCACGCAGATGTTTTCCAAGGAGTGGCGCGGCTCGGTTTTTGCCAGTCCGGGGTACCGTGGCGATTTCGGGAATTATACACTCCGCACGCTCAGCGTGCCTTTCATGGCGGTCGCGAATTATACTCCCGCGGGCGGTGGCACGATGTGGCTTTTCGGCGTGAGCGTGAATCCGACCGGCGAGCATCCGGTGCTGCCGGTGGTCGCTTTTCGCTGGGCCTTTGCCGATGATTGGGCGCTCAACTTCGGTCTTCCGCGTCTCGGCGTGACATGGCGGGCAACCAAGGCGCTCGACCTGGACCTCGGCGCGACCATGCAGGGCGGCGGCTACCGCGTCACAAAAGCCCCAGGCAACTCCGGACGCGGCGATCTCGCCAATACCTATGTGAATTATCGCGAAATACGCGCCGGTGTCCGCGCCGCGTATAAAATCGCGAAAAAGGCCAGCCTGTCCATCGAGGGCGGATGGATGGTGGACAGGCGTTTTGATTACCACGACCGCGATTATGAAATCAAGGGCAGGTCGGCAGCTTATATAAGCACGGGCGTTGATGTCAGATTTTAGAGATTTTAGTGTATTATAAAACATTATAAAACACGTCCGCCCACCCCGGCGCAAACATGCATGTTGCCGCTCACATTGTCACTCACACCACCGCGTATAATATCGCGAGATAGTGCGTGATGCCGCCCGCCAGTATGAATCCGTGCCAGATCGCGTGGTGAAAACGCAGTTTCTTTTGCATATAAAACAGCGCGCCGCCCGTGTAGCAAAGCCCGCCCGCAAGCAGCAGCCAGAGCGACGTCGCGGGCACTTCCGCAATCATCGGTTTCGCTGCGATCACAATCAGCCAGCCCATCGCGATATATATTGCCGTCGACAGTTTCACGTAGCGCCCCGTGAACCGGAATTTCATCATGATGCCCGCCAGCGCGAGACCCCACACGATTCCGAAAAACGTCCATCCCCACGGGCCGCGCAGGTTCACGAGCATGAACGGCGTGTATGTCCCCGCTATCAACGTGAAAATGGCCGCGTGGTCGATCTTGCGGAGCACTTGTTTGCGCAGCGGATTTTTTGCCGCGTGATAAACCGTCGACGCCGCGTGGCCGAGAATCAGCGTCGCGCCATAAACCGACGACGCCGCCACGGCCCACGCATCCGCGTAAACCGCCGCGAGCGTCACGAGCACGCCCAGCCCCGCGACGCTGAGCACCAGGCCAAGCCCGCCGGTGATGACGTTGGCGAGTTCCTCGGCGGGCGAATATTGCGGATGTATGTTGGAAGCGGTCATTGCGATGGTTGCGGTGGTTGCGTTGATTGACGTTGATTGCGTTGGTTAAAGCTGGCGGACAACAGAGACAATAGAAAAGACATATGTGGAAAAGTTCTGCCATGGAAAATTTCCGTTTTCCCGCAATTTGTCGCGCCGCAAGCATGGTCGCTCCGCAAGCATGGCCGCTCCGCTGCTGCAACAGGCGCCGCCGTCACCGCCCGCCTCCACCACTGCCGCCGCCTCCTCCCCGCCGTCTCCTCCCCCGCCGCCTTCTGGCTGCGCAAAAAAATGCTTGCGTCATGCCAGCCACCGGTGCGAACAATCTTCGCAAGCATATTACAAGCATGTTAGATTATTGCATTATTCATATGATTTTAGCTGATGCACCGATTGTCTGAATACGCTTGTATGCGCCGATTGTATTGAATTGGTAAATCATACAAGCAGCGCTTTATAAGCGCGCCAGTCGCCGCGCCACTGCTACTCTAGGCGAACCATACAATGTTTGATGTAGTCCCACTTACCTTGACCATCAGCCTGCTGCTCGTGGCTGTGTTTGTATGCTTTTTCTGGCGCGAACACTCGCGACACCGCTTCAACAGCGCCGA
>JAISGL010000325.1 GCA_031263125.1 Opitutaceae bacterium
CGCTCACTTCGGCTCTCCGCCAAAACGTCCCTGCGGGAAATAAAATCGCCAACAACGTCGTCGCCAACCAAGGCAGCACGACCTCCATCCTCGGCCAGCTCGTCGCGATCTCGGCCCCGGTTGCCAGCACGCCAGCTGCCGGAACACCGGCCGCCGGAATATCAGCCGCCGAAACACCAGCCGCCGGCACGCCAGCCGAAACGATGCCAACTGCCGGCACGCCAGTCGCCGAAACGACGCCAGCCGCCGAAACGACACCAGCCGCCGACGCGACGCCAGCCACCGACGCGACGCCAGCCGCCGAAACGACGCCAGCCGCCGACGCGATACCAGCCGCCGGAACGACGCCAGCCGCCGAAACGATGATCGACGTGACGGATTTCGTGCGCCGCCAGAACGACGGCTTCGCCTCGTTCCTCATTGTGCAAGACCACCGCTGGGACGAAACGCTCAACACCGCCCACACGCCGGGCGACACGCAACCATGCGGCATCCGCATCATCACGCGCGAAGGCGCGGCGGAAAGCGCGGCGAAAAGCGCTGCGAAAAACGCATCGAAAAGCGCGTCGGAAAGCGCAGCGGAAAACACGCCGGGCGTTGTCCACGGACCGCGCCTGCTCATCGCCGCGTCCGCCGCGCCCTCCGGCCCCACGCTCATCGCGCAACCCTCCGACATCACAGTGGAGACCGGCGAGGCGTTGACGCTCACCGTCGTCCCGGAAAACGACGCAGGCGTCACCTACCAATGGCGCAAGGACGGCGTGCCCATCGCCGGCGCGACATCTCCCACCCTCTCGCTGACCGGCGCCCTGTCCGACGCCGGCATCTACGACGTGATCGTGACCAGCACACAAGGCGCCGTCACCAGCCGCGAAGCCATCGTGATAATCCGCCTCTCCGCGGACGGCAGCCCCTTCGCGCAACCCGCCGCCATCGCGATTGACCGCGCCGGCGACCTCTACATCGCCGACACCGCGCGCCACATCATCCAACACATCACGCCGGACAATATTGTCCGCACATTCGCCGGACAACCGGACACCCCCGGCGCGCAAAACGCCACCGGCGCCGCCGCGCTCTTTCGCAACCCCGGCGCCCTGACCGTGCGCGACGGCAACCTCTACGTGGCCGACACGGGCAACGCGACCATCCGCGCCCTCACCCGCGACGCGACCGTCTCCGCGTTTGCCGGTGGAGTCGGCGCGCACGCCCACGCGGACGGACAAGCCGCCGCCGCCCGCTTCGACCACCCCGAAGGCATCGCCAGCGACGCGGACGGCAACCTCTACATCGCGGACACCGGCAACCACGTCATCCGCAAAATCACGCCCGCGCGCGCCGTCACCACCATTGCCGGCCAGCCCCGCACCGCGGGCGCGCTCGACGCCACCGGCACGCAAGCACTCTTCCGCTCGCCCGCCGGCATCGCCGCGGACGGCTCCGGCCCGGACTTGGTGCTCTACATCGCTGACACGGGCAACCACGCCATCCGCAAAATCGCCGCCGCTACCGGCGAAGTCACGACGCTTGCCGGCGCGCCGGAACAACCAGGCAGCGCGGACGGCCCCGCCGCCGCCGCGCGCTTCCGCGTCCCGCGCGCCCTGCTCGTGGACGCCGCCGGAGACATCTACCTTGCCGACACCGGCAACTCGCTCATCCGCCGCATCACGCCAGCCGGCGAGGTGACGACCCTCGCCGGCCGGCCCGGCGCCGGCGACGCACCCGGCCTCGCCGCCTACAAGGATGGCGTCGGTGAGCATGCATGGTTCGCACACCCGGAGTCCATCGCGCTCGCGGAAAACGGAAACCTCCACATAGCCGACACCGGCAACCGCGCCATCCGCGTCATCGACGAAAACAACAAAGTGACCACCCTGCCCATCCAAGAAGCCCCATCGCCGCCCGAAGGTGGAAACAACGGCGGCAGTGGCAACGGCAGCGGCAGCGGCGGTGGTAGCGGCAGTAGCGGCGACGGTAGTGGTGGCGGCAATAGCGACAGCGGCGGTGGTAGCAGTAGCGGCGGCGGTGGCGCGCCGACACCTTGGATGCTGGCCGTGCTCGCCGCCCTCATGCTATGCCGCATCCCCCGCCGCTGACGCCGGGGAAACATGGAAGCAGCGACTCGCTGAAAACAGCCTCCCGCCACTTGTACGCCGCCACTCTGATGCACGCCGCCACCCTGATGCCGCCGTGTGCCGGCAAGATGCCGGCGCTCCCAGCCGCTGACGCGAAAAACGACGCCCCCAGCCGCTGACGCGTAAAACGACGCTCCCCGTCGCTGACGCGAATGCGATGGCCCATCCGAAATCGCGTCAGCGCCTGGGACCGCCGGCGTCCCGCCGGCACCCGGCGCTCCGCGCCGTCCACGAGCTGAAAGCCCGCTACGCAAACCCACGGGCTGGAAGCCGAAGCCCGTGCTACGTCGATCAGGCGGCTTCGCCGTCGGAAGGCGAGACGCTCGCATTACTCCGGAATTGGCGGCTTGGCCTGTCCTGTTTTTGAGATGTGCCGTGGTGCGCAGGGTGTAATTGTGAAAGGTAGCAATCGAGTGGGGGACCCGCAGCAGAAGCGAAGGAAGAGCGCCGAAGACAGAGCGCCGAAGGGCGCAAAAACGGCGAAGCCGTTTCCTAGTGAAGCCCAGGGTTGCGATGCAGTCGCTACCCTGGGAAAAGGGGAAAAGATTGTCACAACCTCGAAGAGGTTGCCTAGTATCCCATAACGCATGAAAATTCGCATCATTTTGCCTATGAACTTTACAGCAGTTTCATTCGAAAAAAGACGCGTTATGGGATACTAGGATTGAACCGCCGAAGTACGGGTGATTTATGGCAATGTTATCAGGCAACCCCGTTGGGGTTGTGTGATTATTATCGGATTACCCAAGGCAGGCGACGTTGTCGCCAGCCTGTCTGCAATAGGCAACGGCTTCGCCGTAGCTACCTTTCGCAATGACACCGGTCAGGCACTGCGCGCCGCGTAACATTAGTTACTGATGTTACGCGGTCGGCAGTTTTCGCAGGGCCTGACCTTGTGTCAGGCCGTGTTCGCGAAGGAGGCCACATTGGTAATTCGCGGCCTGACACAAGGTCAGGCCCTACGGGCTGCGTAACATTCGTTATATAATCCGTGGTCAATGGTTTTTATGAAACGAGTTTTATTCCGAAGGCGGCGGCGGCTTTGGAGGACCAGAGGTCGCGGGCGGCGGCGGGGGACATGTCCAGGTAGCGCGCGGTGAGCGCGACGCCGCGGTCGGGGGCGAGGGTGGAGCCGGCGAAAACGCCTTCGGGGCCGCGCGCGATGCGGTCGGGGCCGACTTGCACTTCGAGGCCGCCGAGCGTGTAGCGTCCGGGGGGCGCGCCGGCGGCGGCCATGCAGTCGGTGGTGAGGAGGATTTTGCCGGCGGGTTTGGCGCGGGCGAAATTTTTCAGGACAAAGGGCGGCAGGTGCATGCCGTCGGGGATGAGGCAGGCGGTGAGTTCGTCGCGCGCGAGGAGGCGCTGGATGATGTTGTCGTGGCGGGGTTGCATGGGCGCGACGCCGTTGCCGAGGTGCGTGCAGAAGCGCGTGCCGGCGCGGATGGCGGCGTCGATGTCGGCGGCGGAGGCGTTGCTGTGACCGATGGAGGTGTGGACGCCCTGGCGCGTGAGTCCGGCGATGAAGGCGGCGGAGCCGGGCCATTCGGGGGCGAGGGTGACGAGGCGGATGTTGTTGTTGGCGGCGGTCTGGAGGCAGGCGAAATCGGCGGGGCTGGGCGGGCGCATGGGCGCGGCGGGGTGCGCGCCGCGGTAGCCGGGTTCGGGGCAGAGCCAGGGGCCTTCGAGGTGGTAGCCGGGGATGGTTTGCGCGAGGACGGGGTCGGCGGCGCGGTGGTGTTCGATGCGGGCGAATTGCGCGGCGAGGCGGTCGATGGTGTCGGTGATGAGCGTGAGGAAAATCGCCGCCACGCCGCGCGCGCGGAGTGCGTCGATCGAGGCGCGGAGTTGCGCGGCGGTGAGTTCGTGGCGCTGGTAGTCGACGCCTGCGAAGCCGTTGACTTGAAAATCGAAGAGACCGGGCATGGGAATTTTGGATTTTGGATTGTGGATTTTGGATTGTGAGTTGTGAGCGTTGGATTGCGAATTTGGAGTTTGGAATTTGGCGTTTGGGAGTTTGGCGTTTGGCGTTTGGATTTTGGAGTTTGGTGTTTGGGATTTAGATTTTGGGATTTGGAATTTTGGATTTGGATTTTTGATTTTATATTATGCGGCCTTTGGTCTCGGGGGGGCGAGCCAGACGAGGGCGGGTGGAGAGTTGGGCGGTTGGCGTGGTGGTGAGCATGAATGGCGGGCGCACATGGATGACGGGCGCGGGTGTGTTTTTCCGCGTCGTGATGGATGTGAGGTCCGGCGCAAGCATGACCGGCGGCGGATGGGGATGTCCGCGTTACTTTAGGTAAACGTTAAATGCCTTCGCTGTAATCCCTGACGCTGGCTTTCCTTGAGCTGGACGGTGGTGATGGCGGCGGATTTTTCGAAGGCGATTTTGCAGGCGTGCGCGGATTTCGCGGAGGCGGCGGTGAATTCGGTTTTGACGGCGGGGATGGTGGCGAAAAGTTTCACGAGTGTCTTCCGCCCGCGAATCGCCCGCGAACCGTCCGCGAACGCTCTTGCCTTTGCGGGGGCGGTTTTCTTTTTGTGATGTGCCATGCCCAAAAAACCGTCCGGCGGCGCCGCCGCCAAATCCCCGAGACGCCGCGACCCTGGCAGGACGCGCGCGCGCTTGCTGGGCGCGGCGGTGAAACTGTTTTCGGCCCACGGATACCACGGCGTGTCGGTCGACCAGATCGTGGCGGCGGCGTGCGTGAACAAGCGGATGGTTTATCATTATTTCGGGAGCAAGGAGGAGCTTTACCTCGCGGCGCTCGCAGAGGTTTTCGGGCGTCTCGAAAACGTGGAGCTGGCGGCGGTCGACGCGGACCCGGATGCGGGGCCGGAGGAAAAACTGCGCCGGCTGATCGCGGCGGATTTTGAGTTTCTGGACAAAAACCCGGAGTTCGTGCGCATGCTGCTCTGGGGAAATCTCGAACTCGGGACCAACATTTCCGAGCACGGCGAGCGGCTCAAAAAGGACCCGTTTGAAAAACGTTTCCGCGAAATCATAGGGGAGGGCGTGGCGGGCGGCGTGTTTCGCAAACCGCACAATCCCGACCATCTGCTGATAAACCTGATCGGGCTGTGCTTCATTTATCATTCGAACAAATATTCGCTGGGCGCGAGCATCGGCGTGAAACTCGACGGCGAGGCGGCGCGCAAAGACCGTCTCGCGCAAGTCACGGACCTCGTGTTCGGCGGCTTGCTGGCGCGAAAGTAAACAGCGGGCGGCGCGCCACGCCGCCTCGCCGTCTCGCTGATAAAAAAAAATGATGGCGTGCGAAACCGTCCTTTGATTTAAAGCCACCTTCTTCTTTCCAGTCTTCTTCTCAGTCCTCTTCCAGCCTTCTCCTCCACCTTTCTTCAACACCAGCCAAAATCATCATGCTCACTCACACACATATCAAAAAAACGACATCACGGGCACCACGGTTTGCCGCCATTGCCGCGATGCTCGCACTCCTCGCGACAACCGCGTGCTCGGATTCAAAAGACACCGCCAACATGCAATCAACAAAACCCATCCAACACGAACTTGTCGTCATCGACGAAGGTCTCGGCACGCTCTTCCATCTCAACGAGCGCGACCCCTCGAAAAACTGGCTCGTCAAAAACGACCTGCCCGCGGCGCGCGACATGCAGCTCGTCGGCGGCGGACGCATCCTCATCGGCTACGACAAGGGTTATGTCGAATACAACATCGCCGACGGCAAGGAACTGAAACGCTACGACGCGCTGAAAAACGTCACCTCCGTGCGCCGCCAGCCCGACGGCTCCACGCTCATCGCCGGCATCGATCTCAACGGAAAAAAAGGCGTGTGCGTTCTCACGCTCGACACGTCCGACAAAATCACAAACACCGCCGTTTACGAAGGCGACTACGTGCGCCTCATCCGCCAGACACAGCAGGGCACCTACCTCATGTGTTGCAACGGCGAACTCCGCGAAGCCTCCACCGACGGACGTTACCTGAAGACGTATCCGGTCGAAGGCTTCAGGCACATGTGGAAGGCGGTGCGCCTGCCGGACAAACGCATCATCGCCTCCGCGGGCTACGGCGCGTTCATGGTCGAGCTTGACCAGGACGGCAAAGTCGCGCGCAAGTGGGGCGCGAAGGGGCAGGTGCCCGACGGGGTGAACTCGAATTTCGCGGCGATGTTCCAACTGCTCCCGAACGGCAATGTCGTGCTCGCCAACTGGCAGGGCCACGGCCCCGGCCACGGCGAGTCCGGCGTGCAACTCGTCGAGTACGACCGGGACGGCAAAATCGTCTGGCAATGGAGCAAGTCCGACATGATCTCGTCGCTCCAAGGCGTGCTCGTCCTCGACGGCCTCGACACCTCGAAGCTCCACGACGAGCGCGACGGCGTGATGAAGCCATTCTAAAAATGAATTGAAAACCGAAACGAAGAACCGAAACGAAAAACCAAAACGAAACATCAAACCGAAACATCGAAACAAAAAATCAAAACGAGAAAATCGAAACGAAAAACCAACACCGAAAAAATCAACACCACCAATTCACACCACCAACTCTCATGAAAAAAATCCTTCTCCTCTGCCTCTTCCCGATTCTGGCGCTCGCGAGTTCCTGCAACGCGCAATCGCCGGATGACGTGCGCGATGTCGCCACCGCCGTCGAAAAACTGCGCGCCGCGATGATGTCGGCCAAGGCCGCCGACCTGAACGCCATCGCAGCCGACAACCTTCTCTACAGGCACTCCAGCGGAACGCTTGAAACCAAGGCGCAGTTTGTCGACACGATCGTCAGCGGTCGCTCGGTCTTCGTGACAATCGACCTCACCGACCAGCAGATCAAAGTCACCGGTGACACCGCCATCGTGTGCCACACCTTCAACGCGAAGACGAACGACAATGGCAAACCCGGCTCCGTGAAAATCGGCATCATGCTCGTCTGGCAGAAACAAAAAGGCGAGTGGAGGCTGTTGGGCCGCCAGGCGTTCAGGATGTAGCCGGGCGCGGCCGGCAGTTTTCGCAGAGCCTGACTTTGAGTCAGGTCTCTCGTAGCGCAGGCTGCTAAGCCTGCCTTGCCTGCCGCACGCCGCCGGGCGCTGTGTGTTTGTTTCTTTTCGAACCGGGCGAGGCTTCGCCTCGTCAGCAGGCTTGGCAGCCTGCGCTACGTGCGCGCCGCGTAACATCAGTTAATAATTGATATTATACAACTAACGGATTTTGCAAGACTTGGCCTTGTGTCAGGCTGCGTACGCGTGAATCAGTCAAATACGTCAAATAGAAATAGGAGAAATAGAATAGGGACAGATTCTACTCGACCGCTACTCGACCGTACCGCCTGCTTTACCTGCCACACGCTGCCGGGTGTTTGTTTTTTTTCGAACCGGGCGAGGCTTCGCCTCGTCGGCAGGCTTGGCAGCCTGCGCTACGCAGCCAAAGAGATTCAAAAGGCGCAGGTGTGTTCTTCCTCCATCAAACGAATCCGAAACCTGCGATTGAGTGAACGTCGCGCGAATGCATGTCCTGGGGGCGCGGGCAGGGCAAACGCATCTAATTTTTTCAAAAATAAATTGATTAACCCATTGTAATATGACGAGATAGGTATTTTTCTATTTCAAGCATGGAATCACCCATAAAATACTTCAAGAAACTGAAAGATCCGCGTGTAGAGCGGACCAAACGCCATCATATGGATGCTTTAATATTCATAACAATAGCGTCGGTGATTTGCGGAGCGCAAACTTGGGAGGATATCGCAAACTATGGGAAAAAGAAGGAGTTATGGTTGAAACAGTATTTGCGTTTACCCAACGGAATACCGTCTCATGACACCTTTAACCGTTTTTTCAGCATGCTGGACCCAAAGCAATTGGAGGAATGTTTTTTGGAATGGATCAAATCGGTTGCACAATTAACCCAAGGCGAAGTTGTAAGCATTGATGGGAAAACGCTTCGCGGCACCATGACACGAGGGGACAAGTCGTTTGTGCATATGGTCAGCGCATGGGCCAGTGTAAATAACATGGTGTTGGGACAAGTGAAAGTAGATGATAAATCGAATGAGATAACAGCCATTCCCAAATTGCTTGAAGTGCTGGAATTGAACGGCTGCATTGTCACGATAGATGCAATGGGTTGCCAGACCGACATCGCCAGGGAAATCGTCCGAAAAGGGGCCGATTATATATTGGCAGTGAAGGGAAATCAGCCTCGGCTGGAGGAGGATATCAAAACTGTCGTGAACGAAACCAAGCCATCGAGCCAGTCGGAACACACGGAAAGGGGACATGGGCGCGTCGAAAAACGGTCCTGTTTTGTCTATGATAATCTGTCAGTTATGGAAACGAAGGAACGGTGGGCCGATCTTGCAAGTGTGGTGAAAATCGTCTCGGAGCGTTATGTGGAAGCCACAGATAAACATGAAACCGAGACACGTTTATATATCGCCAGTTTTTTGGGGGAGGCAAAAAACATGTCACAAAATATTCGCTCGCATTGGGGGATCGAAAACAAACTGCACTGGTCATTGGATGTATCATTTAATGAAGACCAAAGTAGAAAGAGAGCAGGTTTCTCCGCGCAAAATTTTTCAACAATCGTCCGTATCGCATTAAACCTGCTTAAAAACGACAAAACCCAAAAACGCAGCATCAGAGGCAAACGCTTAGATGCCGCTTGGGATAATAATTATCTACTTCATATTCTCAAAAATTAGATGCGTTTGCCCTGGGG
>JAISGL010000368.1 GCA_031263125.1 Opitutaceae bacterium
TCGGCGAGGAAGGTGAAAAACTGGTGCGCGGCTTCGATCGCGTCGGCGACGAGCTGGAGTGTTTCCATCGGGGCGCGGAGGCGGACGAGCAGGCCGCGTTTGTTTTTCGGGTTGAAAAGGTATTTGAGCATGCGGTCCACGCCGTAGCTGGAGAGGCGCATGCCGAAGTGGTCGGTCGCGACGTCGGGCACGGTGTGCGCTTCGTCGAGGACGACGAAGTCGTCGGGGAACAGGATGCCGCGCAGGCCGCCGCCCGAGGCGCGGGCGCCGCCGGCGTTGATGAGCGCGAAGAGGAGGGCGTGGTTGACGATGATGAGGTTGGCTTTGTTGATGCGGGCGCGGGCGCGTTGGTAGAAGCAGTGTTCGCAGTTGCAGTATTTGCGGGCGCAGGCGGAGGAGTCGGCGTTGACCATTTCCCAGATTTCGGGCGGGGGCGGCGGGGTGAGTTCGTGGCGGAGTCCGTCGCGCGAGGTGGCGGCCCATCCGGCGATGCGCTGGAGTTCGCCGTGCTCGGGCGTGGCGAAGAGTTCGTGTTTGTCCTTGAGGGCGGCGGCGAGGCGCGTGGTGCAGAGGTAGTTGGATTTGCCGACGAGGACGGCGCTTTTGAAGGCGGCGTATTTTTTGAGTTCGGGGCGCGAGGAGAAGATGCGGCGGCAGTGGGGGATGTCCTTTGTTTCGAGTTGTTCCTGGAGGGCGATGGTGTGCGTGGAGACGACGAGCTGGCGCGACTGGTCGATGGCGTGGATGATACCGGGGATGAGGTAGGCGAGCGATTTGCCGACGCCGGTGCCGGCTTCGAAGAGGAGCGGTTCGCCGGCTTTCATGGCGGAGGCGACGGTGCGCGCCATGGTTTCCTGCTGCGGGCGGTGTTCGAGTTTGAGACCGGACTGGAGCCAGCCGCCCGCGGCGAAGATGCGCGCGGCCAGCCGCGGCGCGTGCGTGGGTGGCGGCGCGGGCGGTGGAGGCAAGTCCTCCGGCGATTGCGGGTCGGTGAGTCCGATCATGTGATTGTGGCGAAGAGGCAATGAGTGGTGCGCGGATGTGCGCGGGGCTGCAAACTATTACGGCGGGAAATTTTGCCGGAGGGATGCCGCGCGGCTTTGCGTGTTTGAAAATCTTGCCATTGCACGCTGCATGGCAAAACATCCGCCGCATTCCCATGACCACTCCCACTCCACCGCCTCTGTTTTCCGCGCAACACAAGACGGATGCCGATCATCTGCGCATTCTGATGATTTGTCATTACGTGAAGGCGGGGCTGGCCGTTGCGGGACTTGGTTTCATCGGCCTGCACTACGCGATGATGCGGATGATGTTCGCGAATCCAAAAATGTGGGAGGGCGAACATAACAGTGCCTTTCCAATGGAATTTTTTGAAATATTCAAATGGTTCTATCTTGTCGGCGTGGTGTATGTCGTGTCGCTCGGGATATGCAATCTGGTCTCGGCGGGTTTTATCAAGGCGAGGCGGCATCGCATGTTCTCGCTGGTGATATCGGGATTTAATTGCCTGAACATGCCGCTGGGCACCGTGCTCGGCGTGTTTACCATCATCGTGCTTTCACGCCAGACGGTGCAGGAAACATATGAAAAATGACTTTATATATCGTGATGTTACGCAGCCGGCCAATCCTGGGAGCGCGGGCATCTTTGCCCGCGATGCGTGTTTGAAAAACATCAAGCGGGCGCACGGTGTTTCGCGGGCAGAGATGCCCGCGCTCCCAGGATTGACGTAAAGTTTGCAAGAGTGGCGCGAATGGCGCGAATGGCGGCCAATTACCGCGTGCGCGGCCTTCGCAATAAAATATCGAGCAGGGACTCGTTGTCATAAGCCGAAAGCACGATCCAGTTTTTCTCGATGGCGATCATGCCCGCGCAAAGCCCCGCAAGAAACCCGCCGATGTGCGCCCAATACGCCACGTCCTCTGCATTGGTGAGCGCTCCGCGCACATCGAACAAAAACCAGATGAACGCCAGAATCCACAGCGGCATCCGGAATGTGCCGAAACGGATGAATATCCAATAAAACACACCCACCCGGTTGAGCGGATACATGGCGACAGCCATGCCCACCACGCCATTGATCGCCCCGCTTGCGCCAACCGCCGGTGTGCCGGTGACAATCACATGCGCCGACGCCGCCATGATCCCGTAAAAAAGATAAAGCGCGCCGTAGATGACGTTGCCCGAATTGCCGCACACCGTGTTTCCAAACACCCAGAGAAAAATCATGTTTCCCGCGAGGTGGAAAATTCCGCCATGCAGAAACATGTGCCCCACCAACCCCGAAAGCGACCACCCGTCGAGCACGAACATCATCCAGTCCGACGGTGGCGAAACACACTCGAACGCGAACATCACCACGCACAGCGCGATGATGATCCAATTCGTGAACGGCCGCTTTTCTGTGACTGTATCAATCGTGTAGGGAAGGAATAACATGCGCCCGAACCAAACCGGGGCGCGCGCCGGACACAACATATTAACTGATGTTACGCGGCATCACCTGGCAGCACGGGCATCCTGTCCGTGTTCCGGGAGCAGTGCGGACGTTTTTAAGGGGCGTTTTTAAGGGACGGGTTAAAAGGAAGCCTCGAATGGCCCTCACCCTCACCGGCTTCTCTCAAGTTGCCCGTCTCCTTCGGCTGTTCCTGCGGTCGGTCGGGTGTTCAAGTCCCGCTCCGTGACTCGTGAGAACCGTTCATTGCCGATTTTTTGGGGATTGGCCGGGGATTGAAGGTCCGGTCTTGACGGCGCGGGCGTGTGTATTACATTTGTAGCACAATGAGTGCAACGATTACGACAACGATACGTTTGACGCCCATGGCGAAAAAGCGGCTTTCAAAGGCCGCCCGGGTGCGGGGGATGAGTTTGAGCCGCTACCTTGTGACGGCTGCGGAAGAAGCGGCAAATCAAGCTCCTGTCTCGGGACTGGGCCGGGAATTGGAAAAGATGGCGGTGGACGGAATGGCGTTGGTTGCCCTGGACTCCATCCGGGCGCGTGCCAAGGCAACCGGACGTGATCAGATGCCGGATGCGGATATCGTGGCTGCCGTGAAAAGGGCGCGGCGCGATCGCGCCAACTGACGGTGAAACCGATTGTTCTGGATACCTGTGTCCTGATTTCCGGCCTGCTAAAGCCGTTCGGCGCATCGGGGGCGTTGGTGGACGCCTTCTTTCGTGATCGGCTCAAGCTGGCGTGGACAAGCGATATCGTTGCCGAGTATGGGGAAGTAATGGCGCGTGATGAGTTTGACATTGAGTCGAGGGAGCGCGTGGCCGTGGTGCTAAAATTGCGTTCCTGCGGGGAGAAAGTGACGCCTTGTCCGGTGCCGGATGCGGAGTGGCCGGATGTCGATGACCTGCCCTTTGTGGCCGCCGCCCTCGCTGTCGAGAGCAGGACAATAGTGACGCTCAATCCTCGTGATTTTGCGCCGGCCCTGGATATGGGTATTCGGATTGTGAAGCCGGGGGAGGCATTGCAGGAATTGCGGGAATGATGTTTTATGGTCCGTCGCTATTTTCGATGGCCGGAAACAAACCCTATTATGATCCGGAGCGTGGGACAGGCCGAAGGACGGCTCATGGAAGCCCATGCCACGTCAATCCGGAGGCTTCGTTGTCAGCGGACGGGACGTCCGCGTTTTCGGGGCTTTGACAAATGTGTTTGACACTTGTGTCAAAACCCCATGAATGCGCGCCTTATTTCAAAAAACCGGATGACCGAAAAAAACATACTTCTGGCCGCCAAGACCGTGTTCCTCCGCAAGGGACTCGACGCGGCCACCATGCAGGATATCGCCGCCGAGGCCGGCATCTCGCGCACGCTGCTGCATTATTACCACCGCAACAAGGGCACCCTTTTCCGCGCCATCCTCGACAACGCCGTCGGCGAATTCATCCCCAAGGTCGCCATGCTCGTCGAACTCGACATCCCGCTCATGAAAAAAATCGAGCTTCTCGTGGACGGCTATCTCTCGCTCCTGCTCGACGACCCGCTCCTCCCGCATTTTCTCATCCTCGAAATCCAGCGCGACCCGCGTGTGCTCGTGCAGCTCTTCCGCGACAAACGCGGCGAATTCGTCGAGGTCGCGCGCATCAAAAAACAAATCGGCTCCGAGCTTCGCATCGCCGGCGACACCGACGTCACGCTCGCGCATATCTTCACGAGCCTCTACGGCATGCTCATGTTCCCCTTCCTTGCGAAACCCGCGCTCGACGAAGTCTTTTTCAACAACGATCCCGCCGCGTTCCGCGCATTCATGATGGAGCGCAAGGACTGCATCATCGCGATGATGCGCACGCTCCTCAAATCGATGACCGGCGCGTCAGCCGCCGCGCGACCAATCGTCTCCACGCAACCAGCCACCACGCAATCCGCCTCCACGCAACCAGCCTCCGCACAACCAGCCGCCACCACGCAACCCGCCACCGCCGCGCGCAAACCCGCGCGCGCAAAAACAAAGTCCGTCGATCGCAAACCTGCCGTCCGCAAGTCCGCCAGTCACAAACCTGCCGTCCGCAAACTCACCGGTCGCAATCTCGCCATCCGCAAGTCTGCCGCCCGCAAGCCCGCCCGCGCCGTCTGACGCATCGCTTTTTCCCCCCTGCATCCAAGCCATGAGCACGGCTAATCCAGTCCAGACTGCAGCCCCGAAAACGGGCGTCCTTTCCGACGCCCTCTTCGCGGGCCTCGACGTGGGTTCGACCACGCTCAAAATCGTCGTCACCGACGCCGCGGGCGAAATCGTTTTCACCGAATACCGCCGCCACAACGCCGACGTTTCCTCCGCGTTGCGCGCCGCCTTCGCGCAGGCGCGCGACACCCGCGTCGGCGCCGCGCCCATCTCGCTCGCCGTCACCGGCTCCGCCGGCATGGGGCTTTCCGAAACCTACGGGATACCGTTCATCCAGGAAGTTGTCGCCGCCGGCGAAGTCGCGCAGCGCCGTTATCCGGACATCCGCACGCTCGTCGACATCGGCGGCGAGGATGCGAAGATGATTTTTTTCTCCCCCAACCGCGCGCCCGACATCCGCATGAACGGCTCGTGCGCAGGCGGCACCGGCGCGTTCATCGACCAGGTCGCCACGCTGCTCGGCTGCGAGGTTTCGGAACTCAACGATCTCGCAAAAAACGCGCGCACGCCGCATCCCATCGCGTCGCGCTGCGGCGTGTTTGCGAAGACCGACATCCAGAATCTCCTCGCGCGCAATGTGCCCAAGTCCGACATCGCCGCGTCCGTCTTCAACGCCGTCGCGCTGCAACTCGTCACCTCGCTCGCGCGCGGGCAGGAAATCGCGCCGCTCACGCTTCTCTGCGGCGGCCCGCTCGCGTTCATCCCCGAGCTGCGCAAGGCGTGTCTCAGGACGATGGGCCTCACCGAGGACGATTGTGTCGTCCCCGACGCCGCCGCGCTCATTCCCGCGCTCGGCTGCGCGCTCGCGACCGGCACGCCGCGGCTCACGCTCACGATCGACGAACTCCTGAAACGTTTCGCCAACACCACCCGCTCCGGAAAACCGCTCCACAACGGCCGCCCGCTCAAGCCGCTTTTCGAAAGCGACGGCGAACACACCGCCTGGGAAATTGAGAAGCAACGCCACGCGCTTCCGCGCGCCAGTTTCGCCGGCCTGCCCGAAGACGGCGCGATTTTCCTCGGCATCGACTCCGGTTCCACGACGACCAAAATCGTCGCCACCGACGCGGACGAAAACGTCCTCCACACGTTCTACGAAAAAAATGCCGGCAACCCGCTCGCCGTCGTCAGCAAAGGTCTCGCGCAACTCCACGCCGCCGCGGTTGCCGCCGGGCGCCCTGCGCTCCGCCTCGCCCGCGCCGTCGTCACCGGTTACGGCGAAGACCTCATCAAGGCCGCGTTTAATTTCGACGGCGGCATCGTCGAGACCATCGCGCACTACCTCGCCGCGCACAAACTCAACCCCGACGTCACCTTCATCCTCGACATCGGCGGCCAGGACATGAAAGCCGCCTTCATTGAGCACGGCTCGATTGTCCGCCTCGACATCAACGAAGCCTGTTCGTCCGGCTGCGGCTCCTTCATCGAAGGCTTTGCCAACTCCCTCGGCCAGACCGCCGCGCAATTCGCCGCCGCCGCCTGCACCGCCGGTTATCCGTGCGACCTCGGCACGCGCTGCACGGTGTTCATGAATTCCAAGGTGAAGCAGTCCCTCCGCGAAGGCTCCACGCTCCCCGACATCGCCGCCGGCCTCGCGTATTCGGTGGTGAAAAACTGCCTCTACAAAGTTCTCAAATTAAAAAACGTGGACGACCTCGGCGCGCACGTCGTCGTCCAGGGCGGCGCCATGCGAAACCACGCCGTCGTCCGCGCGCTCGAACACCTCACCGGACGCGACGTCGCCTTCGCCGACATGCCCGAACTCATGGGCGCGTACGGGGCGGCGATTCACGCCTCGCGCGCCGTGCAAAACAGCACGGGCGTCCGGTCCGTGATGCTCTCCTCGCTTGCCGAACCCGCCTCATGCACGACCGCCGAGTCGGTCTGCCCCGGATGCGAAAACAAATGCACCGTCCGCAAATACACGTTCGCGAACTCGAACACGTTTTTCTCCGGCAACAAATGCGAGAAAATCTTCACGAACCGCGGCGCCGACGCACGCAAAGGAGACAGCATCTACACATACAAATACAGCAAACTCTTCGGCAGAACGGCGCCCGCGCCCGCCCTGTCCCCCGTGCTTGCGCCCGCGCCCGCAGCCGGAGCAATCCAAAATTCAAAATCCAAAATTCAAAATCCGCCGCTCACCATCGGCATCCCGCGTGCGCTGAATTATTACGAAAACTACCCGTTCTGGCACGCGCTCCTCACGCGCGCCGGCATGAAAGTCACGCTCTCGTCGCGCTCGACGTTCGAGCTTTACGGCAAAGGTGTCGCCACCGTGATGTCCGACAACATCTGTTTCCCCGCGAAGCTCGTCCACGGGCACATCTACGACCTCATCGCGCGCAAAGTTGACCGCATCCTCATGCCCTTCGTCGTCTACGAGGAGCGCGAGGACAAACACGCCGTCAACACCTACAACTGCCCGATTGTCACCGGCTATTCCGACGTCATCCGCAGCGCCATCAATCCGCAAGGCAAACACGGCATCCCGCTCGACGCGCCCACGATCACCTTCCACGACACCAGACTCCTCGAACGCGCCTGCCGCGATTACATGACAAAAACGCTCGGTGTCGCCCCGCGCGATTTCGAGCGCGCCTTCGCCGCCGCGCTCGCCGCGCAGGCGGAGCACGCGCGCACTCTCGCCGGGAAAGCCCGCGCCATCGCCGCGCGCGCCGCGTCGGAAAACCGCATCATCATTCTCCTCGCCGGACGCCCCTATCACACCGACCCGCTCATCCAGCACAAAGTCGCCGACATGATCGCCGGCTTCGGCGTCGACGTGATCAGCGAGGACATTGCGCGCCTCGACGACGACACCGACGCCGGCGGCCCCGGCAGCGTCCGCCAGTGGGCTTACACGAACCGCATTCTCAAGGCCGCGCGCTGGGTCGCCGAGGCGCCGGCGAACGTGCATTTCGTGCAACTCACCTCGTTCGGCTGCGGCCCCGACGCGTTTATCATCGACGAGGCGGGCGACATTCTCCGACGCGGCGGCA
Organism: Opitutaceae bacterium; assembly: GCA_031263125.1. Classification (GTDB taxonomy): domain Bacteria; phylum Verrucomicrobiota; class Verrucomicrobiia; order Opitutales; family Opitutaceae; genus Ereboglobus. The sequence continues at coordinate 7,643 of JAISGL010000368.1, forward strand.
AGAGCCACACGATCCTCAAAATCGACGACATCAACAATCTCGGCTCGCTCCGCCTGCGCATCCGCTCGCTCGTCGAAAGCCTCGCGTATCGCCCGCGCGCCGAACCCGGCGCGGCATGTGGCGCGGCATGCGGCGTGGCACGAGCATCCACCTCGTGTTCCTCCGAAACGGTGACTCCTTCCCCGCAATGGCAACGCATCACCGCAAACGCCGCCACGGGCGGATTGCCCGTGCCGCTCAAGCCACTCAAGTTGCCCAAACCATATGGGCAGGATGCCCACGCCACGCTGCGCCCGCCGCCCGCCACGCCACATCCGCCGCCCGCCACGCACCCGCCGCCCACCACGCCGCCCACGCCGCCCGCCACGTCGCCCACCACGCCGCGCCCGCCGCTCACGACGCCTATTTTCACCGACGCCGACCGACACCGCACGATTCTCCTGCCGTTTTTCTCGGAAGTATATTCGCCCTTCCTTCCGGTGCTCCTGCGCCTGATGGATTACGCGTGCGAAGTGCTCCCGCCGAGCGACGCGGCGTCGATTGATTACGGCCTGAAATACGCAAACAACGAAGTCTGCTATCCCGCCACGCTCGTCGTCGGCGACATCGTGCGCGCGCTCAACAGCGGCAAATACAAAGCCGGCGAAATCGCCATCGGCATCACCCAGACCGGCGGACAATGCCGCGCGTCGAACTACATCGCGCTCATCAAAAAAGCGATGATCGCGTCCGGTCACGGCGACATTCCCGTCGTCTCGATTGGCACGAGCGGCGGCGCAATTTCAAACACGCAGCCCGGCTTCAAACTGAAATTTCTCGGCAACCTGCGCGAAATCATCGGCGCCGTTTTTTATGCCGACCGCATCGCGCAGATGTATTACGCCACCGCGCCCCGCGAGCGCGAACGCGGCGCCGCCGCCCGCCTGCGCGACGGCTACATCCGCTCCGGCGCCGCGAGCATCGCCGCGCGCGACACCTCCGCGCTCCACCGCCTGCTCGCCGAGGCCGCGGACGATTTTAATGTCCTTTGCGACCACGACCGCCGCGTCCCCCGCATCGGCATCGTCGGCGAAATCTACGTGAAGTACAATTCCATCGGAAACAAGAACGTCATCCAATGGCTCATCGACCAAGGCGCCGAGGCCGTCGTGCCCTCCGTGGCCGCGTTTTTCCTGCAAGAGTTTCCAAACCACCGCACCAACATCGCGCAGCACCTCAAGCACAGGCCGCTGATTCCGTTTCTGGACACGGCGGCGTACGCGATCATCCGCCGCATCGGGAAAAAATTCGACCGCGCCGCGTCGGGTTTCGCGTATTTCCATCCCGCGCACGATCCCTACGCGCAGGCCGAATCGGCCTCGCGCGTCCTGAACATCGCCAGCCAGTACGGCGAAGGCTGGCTCATCCCCGCCGAGCTTGCCGGCTTCGCGGAACGCGGCGTGATGAACGCCGTGAGCCTGCAACCCTTTGGCTGCATTGCGAATCACCTCGTGGCGAAAGGCATCGAGAAACGCATCCGCGATTTGTATCCGGACATGAGCCTCCTCTTCCTCGATTTGGACAGTGGCGCGAGCGAGGCGAACATGCTGAACCGCCTGCACTTCATGCTGCAAAACTCGCGCACCCGTTCGCACCGGGAGCCGGCGCGCGAACAGGCGGAAACGGTTTCGTGAGCCGCCTTCAATAAAGTGGAAGTGTCAGGCCGCGCGGAGCCAGGCCGCGCACGCTGCGGAGTTCGCAGGGCGCGACCTTGCGTCGCGCCGGGATTGACGAAAGACACTCCGCCAAAAAACGCATGGAAGCGTGCGCGCCCTGACACAAGGTCAGGCCCTGCAAAATCCCAGCAAAATCCGCCGGTTGCGTAACATCAGTTATACCGGCTTGTTTGCGGACTGGCGCCGCAAACAAAAGGCGCGCGGATTGCGCGCAGCCGGTTTGTAGCAACCACGCATTTTGAAACTTGAACCAACATGTTAGTTCATACGCCTGCATTGTAGCCACAGACTTGTTTGCGGATTGAGGCCGCAAACAAGACGTAGATTGCGCGCAGCCAGTTTGTAGCAGCCAACGCGTTTTGAAACTTGAACCAGCATGTTGGTTCATACACCTGCATTGTAGCATAGGCAAAACATGAAGAATTCCGAACGGTTGCTGCACATGCCCAGCAACCGTTCGGAAGGATATGATTTTATTTTTCAAAATCAATCCCCTTTTTTATTTTGCTGCTGATTAACTGATGTTACGCCGCACGCAGAGCCTGACCTTGTGTGCTGCGTGCTATGTAACATCAGTTACAACCAACAACAACACACACACATGCACGCACGCGCACATCCCCCGCGCCCCGCGCATCCCCCGCACATTTTTCCACCCCACCGCCATCATTTCCGCTTCCCCTCGCCCTCCCATGATAATACAAACCAACCCTCATGTTTCGCATCGGAACAACGATCAGCAAAACGCGCGCGGTGATTTTTTGCTTCTCCGTGCATCTCTCCGCGGTTCTCCTGCTCATCGCCCCCGCCTTCGCCCCCACCCTCCGCGCCGCGCTCACGGTTGACACGCTTCGTTGCGAAAACCTCGACAACCCGCTCGGCATCGACGCCGAAAACCCCCGCCTCAGCTGGCGCCTCCACTCCCCGGAACGCGGCGAAATCCAGACCGCCTGCGAAATCCTCGCCGCCACCACCGCCGAACGCCTCGCGCGCGACCAGGCCGACCTCTGGAACAGCGGACGCATCACCTCCCCCGAAACCCTCAACATCCCCTACGGCGGACGCCCCCTCGCCACCTCGCAGCAAGTCTTCTGGAAAGTCCGCGTCTGGAGCAACGACCCCGCCGCGCGCCCCTCGCCCTGGAGCGCCACCGCCACCTTCACCATGGGCGTGCTCGACACCCCGCCCGACACCCCGCTCGGCCCCGGCGCCCACTGGATCACCGACCCCGCGCTCCTGCCCTGGGTGCGCAAGACGCTCGGCTTCGCCAGCCGCGAGGCAAAAAAAGAAAACACCACCAAATGGGTGCAACTCGACCTCGGCCAGTCCCGCCCCATCGAAACCATCATCCTCCACGCCATCACCCACACGCTCCAGGAACGCTACGGCTTCCCCCTCCGCTTCAAAGTCGAAGCCTCCGACGACCCCGCGTTCAAAAAACCCGCGCGCATCGCGCTCCTCTCGGACAACACCGCGAACGACATCTCCAGCTGGATCAACGTCGTCACGATCCCCGTCGCCACCACACCCGGCGCCCCGCCCCTCACTGCCCGCCACATCCGCGTCACCGCCACCAAACTCCGCGCGCCCGACGACGGCAAACCCTGCCTCGCGTTCAGCCAGATCGAAGTCCTCGCCGGCGGAAAAAACATCGCGCTCAACGCCACCGTCACCGCCAGCGACACCTCTGACGACACCGCCCGCTGGTCGCCCTCCGCCGTCGTTGACGGCCTCGACAACACCACGCAAAACCCCCGTGCCAACGCCACCCTCCTCCTCCGCCGCGAACTCACCGTGCGCCCCGGCCTCGTGCGCGCCCTCGCCCACCTCACCGGACTCGGCCACTACGAATTCTCCGCCAACGGCGCCCGCATCAGCCCCGGCCTCCTCACCCCCGGCTGGACAAACACCGCCAAAACCATCCTCTACGACACCTACGACATCACCCACAACCTCCGCGAAGGCACCAACATCCTCTCCCTCGTCCTCGCCGGCGGCTTCCACAACATCCAGGACGACCCCCAAGGCCGCTACAACAAATTCACCACGCCCTACCGCCCCCCCGCCGCCTGCGGACAAATCCGCCTCGAATACGACGACGGCCTCGTCGACACCATCAACACCGACAACACCTGGCGCGCCGCCCCCGGCCCCACCACCTACGCCAACATCTACGGAGGCGAGGACCACGACGCCCGCCTCGAACCCCGCGGCTGGGCCGAACCCGGCTTCGACGACCGCGACTGGACCCCCGCCGTCCCCGCCGCCCCCCCCGCCGGCAAATTCCGCGGAGCCACCCTCGCCACCGCGCCCTTCAAACACTTTGAAACACTCGCCCCCGTATCCGAAAAACAAATACGCCCCGGCCTCAGCGTCACCGACTTCGGCCAGAACGCCTCCATGATGCCCACCCTCCGCGTCCGCGGCCCCGCCGGCGCCATCGTCCGCCTCACGCCATCCGAACTCACCGACGCCGGTGGCGCCATCGACCGCCGCTCCGCCGGCAGCCGCCAGGCATGGTGGCAATACACCCTCCGCGGCGACCCGCTCGGCGAAACATGGACCCCCTCCTTCTTCTACCACGGCGCGCGCTACCTCCAAATCGAACGCATCGCGCCCGACACCGCCGCCGCGCTCCCCGACATCGAAAAACTCGAATCCCTCGTCACGCACTCCGACACCCCCCCCGCCGGCGATTTTGCCTGCTCCAACGACCTCTTCAACCGCATCCGCGCCCTCGTCCGCTGGGCGCAACGCAGCAACCTCGCCCACGTCCTCACCGACTGCCCGCACCGCGAACGCCTCGGCTGGCTCGAACAATATTACCTCAACGGCCCCGCCCTCCGCTACGAATGGGCCGTCAGCCGCCTCTACGCAAAATCCTTCCAGGACATGGCCGACGCGCAAACCCCCGCCGGCCTCATCCCCGACACCGCCCCCGATTACACCATCTTCAGCGGCGCCTTCCGCGACTCCCCCGAATGGGGCTCCGCCCTCATCCTCGCCGCATGGCAGCACTACCTCTGGACCGCCGAAACCAAACACCTCCGCGCCCACTTCGACGCGATGGACGACTACGCCGACCACCTCGGCGCCCGCGCCAGAAAACACCTCCTCACGCACGGCCTCGGCGACTGGTTTGACGTCGGCCCCAAGCGCCCCGGCGCCGCGCAACTCACCCCCGTCGCGCTCACCGCCACCGCCACCTACCACGAAACCATAAGCACCCTCTCGCGCATCGCCGCCGTGATCGGACGCAACGACGACGCCACGCGCCTCGCGAAAGACGCCGCCAAAATCGCGGACGCCTTCAACCGCGCCTTCCTCAACAACGACGGCAGCCCCGGCTACAACCCCCGGAAAAACAACCCCCGCGCCGCCACCTACGCCACCGGCTCGCAAACCGCGCAAGCCATGCCCCTCGCCCTCGGCCTCGTCCCCAAGGAACGCCGCGCCGCCGCCCTCGACACCCTCGTCAGCAACATCCACTCCTGCGACGACACCGCCACCTCCGGCGACATCGGCTACCGCTACCTCCTCCGCGCCCTCGCGGACAACGGCCGCTCCGACCTCATCGCCAAAATGCTCAACCAATCCGCCAGACCCGGCTACGCCTGGCAACTTGCGCACGGCGTCACGAGCCTCGCCGAATCTTGGGACGCCCGCCCCACCACCTCGCAAAACCACTTCATGCTCGGCCAGATCACCGAATGGTTTTACGGCGACCTCGCCGGCCTGCAACCCGACCCCGAAGGCCCCGGCTTCCGCAAAATCCTCATCAAACCCCA
>JAISGL010000381.1 GCA_031263125.1 Opitutaceae bacterium
CGGGTCAGCGGGGCTGGCGGCGTTTGCGGCGGCTGATGATGGCGAGGGCGCCGAGGCCGAGGGTCATGAGCGCGTAGGCGCCGGGTTCGGGGACGGGGGTAAAGGTGATGCGGAGTTCGTTGCCGATTTGCTCGATGCCAAACTCGGTGAAGTCACGAAGTCCGGGATTTTGCCGGAAGAAGGCGTCGGCGTTGATGTTGAAATAGGAGGAGTCAAAACCCTCGATGACGAGGCGGCTGGAGGCGGGGCGATAGGCGATGGGCCAGGAGTGCGTCTGGGTGGAATCAAAATTGTCAAGGGCGCCTTCGACGCCGGAGCCATTGATGGAATAGAGATTGATGGTGATGGGATTGTGGGCGGTGCCTTGGATGGCGAGTTTGTCCCAGACGCAGATTGTGTCGCTGGCGAGTGTGTCGAGGTCGATGTGCCAGATGGCGCCGGGGAGGAAGGCGACTCCGCCGTGGAGGTGCATTTCGCCGATTTTGCCGAAACCGCCGGGGACGAGGTTCACGCCTTCGCCGATGATGACAAATGTGTTGAAGGTGCCGTTGCCGCTGATGGTGGAGCCGGGTTCGAGTAAAACGTCCGGCTTGACCGTGCCGTTGGCGCCGAGATTGAGGGTCGCGCCGGATGCCACGGTGATGAGGCCGGAACCCAGGTTGTTGCTTCCGTTGATTTGCAGGACGCCGCCGAGGACGCGCGTGCCGCCGGCGTAGGAGTTATTGCCGGAGAGTTCCACGGTGCCGGCGTAGGGTTGGATGGATGAGGGCTGGCCGATGACGACTACATTCACCGGGGAGGTGGTGGAGCCGAGCTGGCTGGCGACATTCAGGTAGCCGTCATGGATGGCGGTGAGGTAGAGCGAATCGTAGGCTTCGCGGTCGCCCTTGGTGACCAATCGCGTGGGCGTGATGGCGCCCGTGAGCGTGATGCGGCTGCTGGTGCCGAGATAATAGGGGCTGTCGCGTTCCTGGCCGTCGAGGATGGAGAGGTTGATGCTGTCGTTGATGGTGCGGACGACGTTGGGGGTTGCGCTGTCGATGCCGACGATGGCGTCGGGGTCGTTGATGGCGCGGATATTTTCGAGAAAACGTGCGAAGCTGCTGGCAAAATTTTCGGTGTAACCAATGTAGCCTCCCGACGAGGTGACTTCGATTTTTGAGCCGGCGGGGAGGGCGCCGGAGTTGTTCAGGACGGCGTGGCCGGTCCCGATGCGGAGGTTGCCGGCGAAGGTGTTTGCGCCGGAGAGTGTGACGATGCTGCTGCCGTTGATGGCAAAGCTGTCGTCGTTGATAATGAAGCGGATTCCGGGCGTCGCTGTCGTTGCAATCACCTGGCCCGTGATGTCGAGGCGTCCGGGGCCGTTGACGTCAAGGGATGTGTTGCCGTTGAGCGCAAGAGGGCCGGAGAGGGTGGCGTCGCCGGTGATTTGGATGTTGTGGGTGATGCCTTGCGCGTTGCAGAGGTTGATGCGGTTTGTAATGTCGAGGCCGCCGGCGATGGTGAGGGTGCCGTTGTAGATGCCGATTTGCCCTCTTCCGCCGGGATTGGCCGAGAGGCGCACGGAGCCTTCGATGAGGTTGAGTGTTCCGTCAAAGTTGGTCTGGCCGGTCATGATGTCGAGGGAGCCGGCGCCTGTCTTGCGAATCGCCTGAGTGGGCGAGGCGCGGAGCTGGCAGTCGAGGATCATGTTGCCGTTGATGTCGAGCGCGAAGTCGCTGGCGGCTTCGATGGTGAGGTTGTTGAGGCGCACCTCGCCGGCGCCTGTCTGCACAATGGCGTCGGAGCACTGGAAGACAATGCCGTTGCCGTTTAATACATAGGGGACGGTGTTATTCTGGAAAATGAGTTGCTTGATTCTGACCGCGAGGGGGCCGAGCGTGATGACACCCGCGCCTTCATCGGACATGCAGACAATGGTATCCGGGGCGTTTTGGACAGGAACGCGGCCTTCGAACCAGTTGGCGGGGTTGATGTAGTTGCCGTCACGGGCGGAGCCTGTCCATGTGTACGTGGCGGCATCAACGTCCAAGGCACTGACGGCGACAGCCAGCGCGAGCGTGGAAAAAAATGATGTGGCGGTGAACAGGCGTTTCACGGGAAGGGGAGCTAGAGGAAATAATTTTTATTTGCAAGTAAACAGCATCACATGCGGGCGTTTTTTTTGCGTTTTTTGTGTTTTTTTGTGAATTTGTGAATTTGTGAATTTGTTGATGTTACGCGGCGCGTAGGGCCTGATCTTGTGTCAGGCCGCAAATTACCCGTGCAGCCTCCTTCGCGTGCGCGGCCTGACACAAGGTCAGGCCCTACGAAATTCCGCCGGTTGCGTAATATCAACGAATAACAGGTCGCCGTGGGTGCGCCCGAACTTCCAGTTGGTGCGAGTTGGTGCGGTCCATCGAGAGGACAAAACTCTCGCGGGACCTTGGCAACAGACCCACGATCACCGCGCCGATCCCAGGCAAGAGCAGGGCAGAGGCAGGGCAGCTTGGAGCCACTCAAAAAACGTTGGAAACACCGGCGCACCGGCGAGACCGGCGTGCAGCCCGGCGAGCATGCGCTCATGGGCACCAAATTGACGGTGCGCTGTGCGGGCGCCGCCATGACCATCAGCGCGAAACAATCAAGCCGGGTTTTGTTTCAACAAATCTTGCTTTCGAGCGGCGTTGCGACTGAATCACGCATCTTCAGCGGCACGGATGTGTTCTGATTTTGTATTTTTTCACACATAAGTTCTCAACCCCCGTGCCGCTTCTCTTCAACTCCTGCCGGTTTTTTGTCATGCAGCGTGAAACACCTTAACATCCATATCCATGAAAACATCCATCTTGCGAAAACTCCTGAATGCCGGCTTTTCAAATCGATATGAGCATCTTGATTCCCCGATGAATGCTGGAATATCCCGCCATTTTACAGGGTTTTTGGGAATGGCTCTGTATATATGCTTCATAATGTCGCCAGCAGTCGCCTTTGCGCAAAAACAGCCGTCCGGGAAAAACATCTTTGTGGCCGATCCCTTCATTCTCGAGGACAAGGGTGTTTATTATCTATATGGCACCAGCTCGAAGGATGGCATAGTTGTCTGGCGCTCCACCGATCTTGTCTCCTGGGATGGACCGTGCGGCGCCACGAACGGCCTTGCCTTGCATAAAAAGGATTCGTGGGGTGAGCGCCATTTCTGGGCGCCTGAAGTATACAAAATCAATGACAAGTATGTGATGACCTACAGCGTGGAAATGCACATCGCCCTGGCGGAGTCATCCTCGCCGCTCGGCCCTTTTGTCCAGGCTGAAAAGAAACCGCTCCTGAAGGAAAAGGGAATCGACAGCCATATCTTTATTGATGCCGACGGAACACCGTATCTCTACTGGGTGCGTTTCCAAGGCGGCAATGTCATCCACACCGCCCGCATGAGCCGCGACCTTAAAAGCGTGGACATGCGCACCGTCCGTCGTTGCATCACCGCGCGGCAGGACACATGGGAGCGTTCCGACACGCAGCCGCGCGCCAATGTTGCCGAGGGGCCGTTCGTGATAAAACGCGGCCAGAAGTATTATCTTTCATATAGCTGCAACAATTATAAAAGCCCCGATTATGCCGTGGGATGGGCTGTTGCCGACAAGCCCGGTGGGCCGTGGCTCCGCGGCAAGGACAATCCCATGCTATTGCGGCACGACGGTTACACGGGCACGGGGCATCACGCCTTTCTGCAAACATCCTCGGGAAAATTATATATCGTATATCACGCCCACGATTCGGAAAAAAACATTTCGCCCCGCCGCACGCTCATCGCCGAATGTCATTGGGACCCGCCGCCCGGCTTTGCCAGCGTTCTTCCCGGCAGTTTCGAGTTGATAAAAAAATGACAGGACTCAACGGCCGCCAGCCCGGTCAATGCAGACTTCAGCGCCATCGCTCAAAAGTAGCGCAGGCTGCCAAGCCTGCTTTATTTGCCGCACGCCACCGGATGTTCGTTTTTTTTCAAACCGGGCGGGGCTTCGCCTCTCGTCAGCAGGCTTGGCAGCCTGCGCTACGTGCGCGCTGCGTAACATCAGCAACCTTATGGAATCGCCGGCCCTGATTTCATTTCGCGGGCAGGCGGTGGTTTCGCGCAAGCGGCAGTATGCAACCTGCGCGCGGTATGCCACCTGCGCGCTTGCGCGTGAGCGTCGTTATTTTTTGCGTGCGCGCAACGCCAGCAGCGCGGCAAGCAGGCCGAGCGTGAGCGGCGCGTGCGCGCCACCTCCGCCACCGCCACCTCCACCACTGCTTCAATCTTCCTCCAATTCGCGTCATCCAATCCGCGCCACTCCCATCAGAACGAATTGCACCCGTTGGTTGGGTTGCGGTTGGTTGCGGTTGGTGCAAGCGGTTGGTTGCGGCAAGCGGTTGGTTGCGTCTTGCGGGCGGGCGTGGAGGGCATAGAGTTCCTCGTTTTATTTTCATGTCACGGAATATTGTAACATTTCACTATACTTTGCGCGACGGCTCGGGTCGCATGATCGATATGTCGGTCGGCGGCGAGCCGGTGACTTATATGGAGGGCGCGGGCCAGATTATCGACGGGCTGGAGGCGCAGCTGAGCGGCTTGCCGGCGGAGACCAAGACGACCGTGATCGTGGCCGCGGCGCAGGCTTACGGTGAGCGCGACGAATCGCTTCTGCACAAGGTGAACCGCTCGCTGCTGCCGGTCGAGGGCGAGGTGAATGTCGGCGACCAGTTTCGCACGGCCCCTGATCCGCGCGCGCCTGTTGTGACGGTGGCCTCGGTCGAGGGCGACGAGGTCACACTCGACGCGAACCATCCGCTGGCGGGCGTCGACCTGACGTTTCACGTGGAGATCGTCGCCGTGCGCGAGGCAAGCGCGGCGGAAATCGAGGAAATGGCCAGCGCCCGCCGGCGTTGCGGCTGCGGCAGGAAACGCGGCAGTTGCAAGGACGGTGATTGCAATTGCGAGGATGGCTGCGGCGACGGCAACTGCGATGACGGCGGCGACGGCAACTACGATGACGGCAACTGCGGCGAAGACGGCTGTGCTTGCGAACGCTGATGCGTCCGGACATTTGTTTTTCGTTCTTTCGTATTCACCAAATATTTATTCCCTCGCTTCTCATTCACTCTCTCCTCACTTCCTCCACACACACACTCTCTCTCTCACTCTCTCTCCCACACACTCACACACTCTCCTACACACTCTCACTCACGCTCTCCCACATTCATTCCCTTAATCCCTCACTCCATCATCCCTCATCCTTCCTCCCTTCCCTCCTCCCATGAATATTCTCGGCATCGACATCGGCGGGTCCGCAGTCAAAGGCGCACCGGTTGACACACGCACAGGAAAACTTCTCGCGGAACGCCTCCGCATCGAAACTCCCGGCAAGGTTTCCCCGCAACGCATGGGCGAAATCGTCGCCAGCATCGCGGAACATTTCCGCTGGCGCGGACGCATCGGCGCGGGTTTCCCCGGCGTCGTGCAAGGCTCGACCATCCGCACCTCGGCCAATCTCCATGAAAAATTCGTCGACTGCGACCTCGGCGCGATCATCGAAAAAGCCACCAGGCGCCGCGCCCGCATCATCAACGATGCCGACGCCGCCGGCGTGGCCGAGATGCGTTTCGGCGCCGGACGCGGCCAAAAAGGCGCCGTCCTCATGCTGACGCTCGGCACGGGCGTTGGCTCGGCGCTGTTCTGGCGCGGCGTGTTGCAGCCAAACACGGAAATGGGCCACCTCCCGATCCGCGGAAAATCCGCCGAGAAATTCATCGCCGCATCCGCCCGCCGGATACGCGATCTCTCCTGGAAAGAGTGGGGCGCCGAGCTTGGCGATTACGTGCGCATCCTCGAAAAAATCCTCTGGCCCGAACTGATCATCATCGGCGGCGGCGTGAGCGACAAGCACCGCAAGTTTTTCAAATACATGAAAACCCGCGCGCCCCTCGTGCCCGCCGAATTTTTCAACGACGCCGGCATCGTCGGCGCCGCGCTCGCGGGCACCGGCAAAGTTTGACGATCCGGCAAGGGTTTACAGTCCACCTCGCTTCGTTCTCGCGCGC
>JAISGL010000422.1 GCA_031263125.1 Opitutaceae bacterium
CTTGCCCTTGCTCCGAAATGCGTGCAGTTGCTTCCGATCCGTATCCGTAAGTTTTATGTTAATGCGTTTCATACCTCTTCTGTATTATGATATGTTGTTTGAGTGTCAATGTACTAGGCCGGCTGCCAGTCAGATGTTGATATACCACTCCGGTTCGGAGTGATATGCCCTTGCGCGCCAGCGTCAGCGCCGCCTTTCCCGTTTCAATCCGCACTCCGAACTCCGGTTCGGAGTGATCGGTTGCAACGCAAACCGCGCTCCTGCGCGAAGTCTGTTTCAATCCGCACTCCGAACTCCGGTTCGGAGTGCGGATTGAAACACACGCGCCGCACCGAAACCCGTTCCGTGGCCCCATCACTCCGAACTCCGGTGTGCGGTGCGTGCGATGTGCGTGGTGTGTGTGTGGTGCGCATGGTGCGCGGTGTGCATGATGTGCGTGGTGTGCGGTTGCGGTGGGTGTGCGGACGGATGGGCGGATGGGCAGGGTATTAGCCGAGGGCGTTTTTTCCGAGGCCGCGCAGCGTGACGAGGTCGCCCCAGTCGGTGATTTTGGGCAATGGGCGCAGTGGTGTGCGTTTTCGCAGACCTGTGAGCTGTTTGTAGGCGGTGAGGTGTTTTGCGACGAAGGCGTTGGTGCCGAGCACGGCTCCGTCGGTAAAATAGCGCACGCGATGGAGCAGCACGGACGCGAGTGGCAGCGTGCCGTTTTTGCGGAGGACTTTTGCAAGGGCGTCGGGTGAGATGGAGGCTTTGTCGTGGCGCGGGGTGGCGCCGGCGCCGAAGAGGTGGAGGCGGTAGGTTTTGCCAACGGTGCGCCAGAGGCGGTTGTGCGGGTCGGCGACGATGGCGGTGATGCCGGTTTGGGCGGCTTTTCTGCCGGCGACGGCTTCGGCGTAACCACAGAAGCGGTAGTCCTTGGGGTCTTCGACGATGCCGGCGCGGACGGGGTTTAGGTCGATGTAGGCGGCCATGGTTGCCATGACGTGCCCGCGGCCTTCGACAAGGACGCTTTTGAAGCGTTCGGACCAGAATGGGCCGTGTCGTTCGTGGGTGCGGTTGAACCAGATGGCGAAGCGTTGTTTGAGGAGCTTCATAAGTTGGGAGACGTCACCCATGAGGGCGAGTTGCTGGTGGCGCCAGGCATCGGCGGCGGAGGTGTTTTTTTTGAGCAGGTCGGCAATGGTTTCGTAATCTGCGTTTTGGTATGCGGTGGGTTTGGGGTAGAGGACGTGAAAGCGGCGGAGCAGTTCGGCGTCGGGGATGCCGGTCTTGAGCGGAACGCGGACGAGCACGTGAAAGTGGTTCGACATGATGGCGTAGGTGAGTATTTCGACGCCGCAGTAGTCGGCGATTTGCCAGAGTTGTTTGCGGAATATCTCCTTGGCGGTGTCGTCGAGGAGGTGCTCGCTGTTCACTGTGCGCGACATGCAATGGTATATTGCCGGTGAAGAAGAGGGATCAATTTTGATGCGTGGTATTCTCATGCAAGAACACGAATGGCGAAAAATCAGATGGCGTCAAGAGATTTTTTAACCTGGTACATTTCATTTATATTTGCGCGCGGGTTGCGCGGGTTGGGCATGCGGGCTGGGCGGGGTGATGTGTTTTTTGCCGTTACTGCGTCACGACGTTTGTGAGGGCGGTGCGCAGGGTGTGGAGGCGGGGGGCGTCGATGGGGGCTTCCTGCCCGGCGTTTTCGATGTAGAGGGTGTCAATGGCGATGCCGCGTTCGGTGCCGATGCGCGCAAAGGTGATGTCGAAGCCGTGGTCGGAAATCGTTTTTGCCACACGGTAGAGCAGGCCGATTTGGTCACGGGCTTGTATTTCGACGATGGTGCGTTGCATCGAGAGTTCGTTGTAGACGTCGATGTGGGGCGGGAAATTGTTCTGGAGGGCGCCAGGGGGGGGCGCCGTGCGCGCGCCGATGCGTCCGGCCTGGGCGATGATGTCGGCGTAGAGGTCGCGGTTGGCGACGAGGGCTTGTCCGACGTTTTCCGAAAAGGTGTGCCGGGCGGTTTGGTTCAGTCCGACGACGCCACCGGGTTCGGCGGTGTAGAAGGTGTCGATGGCAATGTGGTCGGCGCGGGATATGGCTTTGGCGCCGAGGATGTTCACCCCGGCCACGCTGAGCGCGCCAGCGAGTTTGTAGAAGAGGCCGGCGCGGTCCCAGGTGACGACGTTGACGATTGTGAGGGCGCGGTTGAGGTCGGGTTTCCAGTCGATGACGGGGCGGAGGGCGTCGGTGGATTCGGCGGTGGCGATCGACTTGAGGAGGTCGTTCACCATGCGGATGTGGAGCGCGATTTCGGGGGTGTCGGTCTGGATGAAGTAGCGTTCGGGGAGAAGGTTGAAGTGGGCGGTGATTTCCCCGGGGGCGATGCCGGGAATTTTTTCGGAGAGGAGTTGCTTGTGTTTCATTTGCTTGCGTTCCGTGTTGCGCGCGGCGATGGCGGTGGTGTCGTGCATGAGGCGTTCGCTTGTGGCGCGGTAGAGCGTGGTGTGGAGCGAGTCTTTGTAACTGTTCCAGAGTTCCGCGCTGGTGCTGCGGGAGTCGCAGAAGGTGTGTACGTAGAGGTAGCGGAGGTGGTCGGCTGTTTGAATGGTTTCGGCAAAGGCGGCGGCGGTTTGTGGGTCATCAACGTCGCGCTTCTGCCAGAAGCGTGCCATGATGAGGTGATTTTTTATGATAAATGCAACCAGCGGGCGGTGCGCGGGGTCGATGTGCAGTCTTTCGAGGACGGGGGCGGCCATGATGGCTCCGTTTTCGGCGTGGCCGCGGACGCCGCCGGCTTTGCCGATGTCGTGCAGGAGGAGGATGAGGTAGAGGAGCGAGGGGCTGGGGGTTTCGTGGAGAGCGGTGAGGTATTTGCCGGTGAAGGTTTCTTCGCGGAGAAAGATGCGGTCGAGTTCGCGGATGGCGTTGAGGGTGTGGATGTCGGCGGTGTAGCGGTGGTAGTATTCGTGCTGGACGAGGCAGGTGAGGGTGTCGAATTCGGGGAGGTAGCGGCCGAGGATGCCGAGTTCGTGCATGAGGGCGAGGGTGGGGTGGACGTTGCCGACGGTGTGGAGGATGGCGCGGAAGGAGGCGGCGCAATCGGGCGAGTTGGTGATGCGGCGGTTGATGCGGGGGGCGTGGTCGCGGATGAGGGATTGGAGGGCGAAGTCGGGCTGGACGCCGAGTTGTTGCGCATAACGGAAGACGCGGATGAGGCGCCGGGGGTCTTCGCGGAAGACCTCGGGGTGTTCGGCGGAGAGTTCGTTGCCGCGGTGGATGAAGCCGTCCACTCGCTGGGTTTTTTGGTGGCGGGTGATGCGGAGGGCGTCGCGGAGGGAGAGGGCGGGGCCGGGGAGTGCGGTGTCGGCGGCGGCGGCGGTGGTGTTGTTTTTGATGGGGTCGGCGGTGAGGGAGAGGCGGTGTTCCATGCCCTTGGCGACACGGTGGATGTTTTGCGCGGTGCGGTAGTAGTCGCGCATGAATTGTTCGACGCGGGCAAGTTCGTCGGTGTTGGTGTAGCCGAGGCCGAGGGCGATGCGGGGTTGTTGTTCGAGGTTGAGGAGGTCGGTGGGGTGGCGGGTGTTGAAGTGGAGTTCGTTGCGCACGCGCATGAGGAAGTCATACGAGCGTTTGAAATCGCGGAGTTCGTTGGGGCGGAGGTAGCCTTCGGGGACGAGGTCGTCGATGTTGTGAAGGCCGAGTTTGACGCGCGCGAGCCAGAGGACGGAGTGGTAGTCGCGGAGGCCGCCGACGCCGTTCTTGATGTCGGGTTCCTGGAGGAAAACGGTGTCGCCGTACTTGGCGCGTCGGATGGTCTGGTTTTTGAGGCGGGAGGCGATGTAGGCGAGCGCGCCTTCGTTGCGGTAGTAGGTTTCGTAGGCGGTGGAGAAGTTTTCGAAGAGGGTTTCGGAGCCGGCGACGCGGCGGGCTTCGAGGATGGCGGTCTTGGTCTGGATGTCGGCGCGGGCTTCGGCGAAGGCGTCCTCGGTGGTGCGGGAGGAGTGGCCGACTTTGAGGCCGCAATCCCAGAGGATGTAGAGGATTTCGCTGACGAGGTGTTCCTGGAAGGTCTTGAGGGCGTCGAGGCGGACTGTCGAGGGGTAGAGGAACATGATATCGATGTCGCTGAGGGGGCTGAGTTCGGCGCGTCCGTAGCCGCCGAGGGCGACGAGGGCGACTTCGGGGGGCGGGGCTTCGGGGTGGGTGCGTTTCCACGATTCGATGGCGTAATCGAAGAGGTGGGTGAGCATCACGTCGATGGTGGCGGCGCGGGCGCGGGCGACGGCGACGCCGGATTCGCCGGCTTCGTGGCGCATGCGGAGCATGGCGGTTTCGAGGCGCAGGAAGGTTTTGCAGGCCGCGAGGCGTTGCGCAGGGGGGACTTCGGCGGCGGTGGCGGACGCGGCGGTGGCGGACGCGGGCGGTGCGGTGAAATTGAGGCGGCCGAGCGCGCGTTTGCGGATGCGCGCGCTGAGGGTTGTGAGTGAGGAGGAGTGCATCGAATGCGGAATGCGGAGTGCGAAATGCGGAAGATGAAGTGCGGCGGACGAACGAACGGACGGACGGACGGATGGATGGACGGACGGATGGAAAAACGGACTGTGATATGCGTACGCGGGTAGATATGCGGAAAATGTGGGCAAAAACCAACGCAAAGTAATGGGCGGTCCGCCACGCTTCGGGAGCGACGTTTTTCAGGTTGGAGTTACGGGAGGATGGGGAAGCGGAAAGGCGGGGCGCGGTGCAAGGTGCAATGAGCACTGTTGTTTTTCACGTGTTGTTTTCCACGTTTCCCACAATCGAAAGATTGCCTGATTGACTGTCAGCTTGCACCTCTCTCTTGGCATCGGCGGGTTTTCTGCAATGCTCCGCCATCATGCGCACCCGATTTCCCGTTTTTGTAATAACAGCCGCGTTTGCATCCGCGTTTGCGTTTGGCGCCTGGCTCCATGCTGACACTCCGGCGTCTTCCGCCCCGGCGTCTTCCGCTCCGGCCCCGGCGCTCACTCAACCCCAACCCGCCTGGCCCGAAGTCACGCGCGAGGCAAAACCCTGGACACGCTGGTGGTGGCTCGGCAGCGCCGTCGACGAGAAAAACATCGCGCGCGAACTCAAACTCTTCTCCGAGGCCGGACTCGGCGGAGTCGAAATCACGCCCATCTACGGCGCGAAAGGCTACGAGGACCGCTTCATCCCGTTCCTCTCGCCGCGCTACATCGAAATGCTCGGCTACACGGTCAGCGAAGCCGGCCGGCTCGGCCTCTCCGTCGACATGGCGACCGGCACGGGCTGGCCCTTCGGCGGACCAAGCGTGGGACCCGAGGACGTCGAACTCAAAATCGCCTTCGACGCAAACGGCGCGCTCGCACCCGTGCCCACCAAGTTCAAAGTCAAACGCGCCGCGCCCGGAGGCGAAGGCTTTGTCGTCAACCCCTACTCGACCGCCGCCATCGGGCATTACCTTGCGCCCATCGGCGACGCGCTCGCCAAACTCCCCATCGGCTCCAAAATCCACGGACAGTTCCACGACTCCTTCGAGTACCAGGCCAACTGGGCCGCCGAACTCCCCGCCGCCTTCGAGAAAATGCACGGCTACGCGCTCGCCGGCCACGCCGCGCTCCTCGCCACGCCCGACGCCGGCGTCGCGAACCTCTCCGCCGCGGACGCCGACAAACTCGCGCGCATCAAATCCGATTACCGCGAAACCCTCGCCGCGCTCCACATGGACTACGTGCGCGCCTGGGTGCAGTGGACGCACGACACCGGCGCCATCGCGCGCGAACAAGCCCACGGCACCCCCGCCAACCTCATCGACCTCTACGCGCTCGCCGACATTCCCGAGACGGAAATCTTCGGCTCCAGCGATTTTCCCATTCCCTACTATCGCAACAGCGAGGAAGACAGCCGCCGCGAAAACCCGCAGCCCGTGGTCAGCCGCCTCGCCTCCTCCGCCGCGCACCTGGCGGGCAAAAAACTCGCCTCCTCGGAAACCTTCACCTGGGCGCGCGAACATTTCCGCGAAACCCCCTCCGAACTGAAACCCGAGCTGGACCAGCTTTTCCTCACGGGCATCAACCACATCTTCTACCACGGCACCGCATACAGCCCCGAGGACGCGCCCTGGCCCGGCTGGCTCTTCTACGCCTCCACGCAATACAACACGCGCAACCCGCTCTGGACCGCCTTCAGCGCCTTCAACCAATACATCACCCGCGTGCAATCCTTCCTCCAAATGGGCGAGGCCGACAACGACATGCTCCTCTACTGGCCCCTCCACGACCTCTGGCACCGCCCCACCGGCTGGAACCGCAACTTCGGCATGCACGGCAAGGACTGGATGCGCGACACCACCACGGGCAAAGTCGCAGGCACACTCGTCGCACAAGGCCGCCAGTTCGACTTCATATCCGATGCGCAACTGCAAAAAACCACCGCCGAAAAAGCCACCCGCTCCATCACCACGCAAGCCGGCGTCACCTACAAACAACTCCTCGTGCCGCCCGTCAAATACATGCCGCCGGAGACCTTCGCCGCCATCAAGGAAATCGCCAGCCAGGGCGTCCCCGTGATCTTCATCGACGACATCCCGCGCGACGTGCCCGGCTTCGCGCGACTCGACGAACGCCGCACCGCGCTCAAAAACCTCCAGTTCGGCCTCCCCGCCGATTTCGACCGCGCGCCCCCGATGTCGCCCGTGAGCACCGGACGCGGCTCCTTCCTCGTCACGAAATTCGACGCCTTCGCCGCCATGTCCGCGCCGCTCGCCAACGAAGGACTCGGCATGGTCCGCCGCAAATACGACAACGGCGAAATCTACTTCATCACCAACCTCACCGCCAAACCCTTCGACGGCCAGGCCGCGCTCAAAATCAGCGCCATCCCCGACCCCTCCGAAGCCGACCTCGAAATCGCCGAAATCTACGACCCGCTCACCGGCGCCATCGGCATGACGGAATTGCACCGCGTGCCCGACCGCCAGTTCCCCCGCACCGAAGTGCGCCTGCAACTCGAACCCGGCCAAAGCCTCATCGTCAAAACCACGCGCAACGGCAAACGCTCCGCCGTCTGGAAATACACCAAACCCTCCGGCGCGCCCCTTACCCTCTCCACGGCCGCCCGCGAATGGAAAGTGACCTTCACCGACGGCGCGCCAAAACTCCCGCCCGCCTACACCACGCGCGAACTCAAATCGT
Source organism: Opitutaceae bacterium (assembly GCA_031263125.1). GTDB lineage: Bacteria > Verrucomicrobiota > Verrucomicrobiia > Opitutales > Opitutaceae > Ereboglobus. The sequence continues at coordinate 7,189 of JAISGL010000422.1, forward strand.
GGACGGAGCAAGGCGGCGAAGCGGAACGCTACGCCGGCTCCGCGCGCTACGAAACGACATTCACGCTGCCCGAAGGCGTGAACGCCGCCGACTGGCAGCTCGACCTCGGCGACGTGCGCGAAGCCGCCCGCGTTTTTGTGAACGGCAGGGAAGTCGACTATCTCTGGTGTCTGCCCTTCCGCGCGCGCGTTGGCAAATACGTGAAACCCGGCGAAAACACGCTCGCCATCGAAGTGACAAACCTCGCCGCCAACCGCATCCGCGACATGGACATCCGCCGCGAGCCTTGGAAAAATTTCCACGAAATCAATTTCGTGAACGTGCATTACAGGCCGCTCGACGCGTCGAAGTGGCCCCTGCAACCCTCCGGCCTCCTCGGCCCCGTGACGCTCACGCCGCTGAAAACAGATTGATCCACGGCAGCCTATGCCGCCGCAACTCGCCTCGCCTCGTCGCAACTCGACTTAAGCCGACTCAACTCGATTTAAGTCGATTCAAATCGCCATACCCCGATTTAACTGTAAGTGACCGCGCGATCACCCCGTAGCTGGCGGGGGGATTTGCGGGTAAGCTGAGCGGATGGAAACAATCAGCATGGAAGTGGCGGGGGACAAAAGCCGGCGCGACATGCGAGGCCAGCGCATAATGGACGCGCAGCGGCGCGGGGAACTGCTCGCGCGCTTTGAAGCGGGCGGCCTGACACAAAAAGCCTTCGCGAAACGCGAGGGCGTGAACGTCCACACGTTTGTCTCATGGCTGTCGCAACGCCGGCGCGATGCCGGCGGCGGCGCCACGCGCACGCCGCAATGCACGGCGCGTTTCATTGAGTTGAGCGCGCCCATGCGCATGCCCGGAGCGATCGGAGTCATGCCGGAGGTCGTCTTGCGCGACGGGCGCATCGCGCGCGGTGCGGACGCCGCCTCACTCGCCGCCCTGGCGCGGCTCCTGGAAAGTTAAACACCTGCTGGCGTTTCCCGCGGGCTTCAAAATCCATCTGGCCCTCGCACCGGTGGACATGAGAAAACAGTTCAACGGGCTGTGGGCCGCGGCCGGGCAGACTTTGCGCATGGACCCGAGACGGGGGGCGGTGTTCGTCTTCACCAACAAAACACGCGACCGCGTCAAACTGTTATATTGGGACGGCACCGGCGTGTGGGTTCTTGCCAAACGCCTTGAGAAGGGCCGCTTCAACTGGCCGCGCGACCCGCAGGCCGCCAGCCTCCCGCTCAGGCCCGAGGTGCTCACGATGCTTCTGTCCGGCATCGACCTGGGGCACGGCGTGAGGTGCGCATGGTATGAGGCCCCGCGATGAGGCGCCGGTTGCATTACATTACATTACATTATATTGGTTATGCCCCCTGAAAAATAAAATAATAACTGATGTTACGCGACCGGCAGGGTTTTGTAGGGCCTGACCTTGTGTCAGGCCGCGAATTACCTGTGTGGCCTCCCACGCGAACGCGGCCTGACACAAGGTCAGGCCCTAC
>JAISGL010000440.1 GCA_031263125.1 Opitutaceae bacterium
TGCGTCTTTTTTCGTATTATACCGCTGCGAAATTCATAGGAAATATAATGCGAATTCATGCGTTATGGGATAGTAGCTACCTTCCGCAATTACACCCCGTTTTGATATCCATTTTGGAATTTGGATATTGAATATTGGAATTTTGGAATTTGCCGATGCCGGGTGGTGATGCGCGTGGGCGTGGGGAGGGTTACTCCGGCATCGGTTGATGCGGGTCGACCTCGGCGTCGTAGTTGATGCCGGGGAGGCCGAAACCGAAGAGGCGCAGGAACTCGCTGCGATAGCCGGCGATGTCGGTGAGCGCGGAGAGGTTTTCCGTGGTGACTTGCGGCCAGATTTGCGCGGCTTCGGCTTGCACGTCGGCGCGCATTTCGAGGTTGTCTATGCGGACGCGTCCGCCGTCGTCGAAGGTGAGCGCGGCATCATTGTACATCTGGGTCGCAAAGAGGCGTTGCATTTGTTCGATGCAGCCTTCGTGAAGACCTTTTGCCTTCATGATTTTGTAGAGGATCGATATGTAGAGCGGCACGACGGGGATCGCGGAGCTGGCTTGCGTGACGAGCGCCTTGTTGATCGAGATGAAGGCGCGGCCGCGGCCGCGGGCCTTGAGCGTGGCGTCGATTTTTTTTGCGGCGCGTTCGAGGTCGTTTTTCGCCATGCCGATGGCGCCGTTTTTGTAGATGGGCCAGGTGACTTCGGGGCCGATGTAGGAAAACGCGACGGAGGTCGCGCCGGGCGCGAGCACGCCGGCGTTGAGGAGCGCGTCGATCCACATTTCCCAATCCTCGCCGCCCATGACGGCGACGGTGTCGGCGACGTCGGCTTCGGTGGCGGGTTCGATCGTGATGTCGGAGACGATGCCTTTGTCGGTGTCAACGGTTTTGGCGGTGTAGGCGGCGCCGATGGGTTTCAGGCAGGATTTGTGAACGACGCCGGTGCGCGGGTGCTGGCGGCGCGGAGAGGCGAGCGAGTAGACGACGAGGTCGACCTGGCCGGGGCCGGCTTTGATGGTGTCGATGGTTTGTTGTTTGATCGCGTCGGAGAAGGCGTCGCCGTTGATGTTTTTGGCGTAGCAGCCTTTGGCGCGGGCGGCGTGGGTGAAGGCGATGGTGTTGTACCAGCCGGGCGTGGCGGCGCGGCCTTCCTCGGAGGGGCGTTCAAAGAAGACGCCGAGCGTGGCGGCGCCGGAGCCGAACGCGGCGCTGATGCGCGAGGCGAGGCCGAAGCCGGTCGAGGCGCCGATGACGAGGACTTTTTTCGGGCCGTTTTTGAGCGGGCCTTTGGCGAGCACGTGGTCGATTTGCTGCTGCACGTGCGCGGCGCAACCGGTCGGGTGCGCCGTCACGCAGATGAATCCGCGGACTTTGGGTTTGATAACCATAGGGGCGCGAGATTGAGGGAGCGCGCGGTGGGGTCAAGCTGGGCGTGGGGGCGCCGTCATACGTGCCGGACGTCCATGCCATTGGGTCAATCGTGGCGATGTTGCTTTGTTATTCCAGAGTCAGCGTCACGATGGCTTTTGCGGGCAGGGGGACGGTCAGGGTTTCGCCGGAGAGCGTGGCTTCCGAAAAAATTTCCGGCTCCACGGTGTGCGGCGCGTCGAAGGTGTTCACGCTGTTGATCGCGGGCGCGGTCAGCATGCGGCCCGAGACGCGTTTCGGCCCCGTGCCCAGGCCGGCGATGTCGCAGCGCACGGTCGCGGGCGCGTTCGGGTTGGTGTTCACGAGGCTGATGTGGAGGCGTCCATTTTTGTCGCGCGAGGCGGTGGCGCTCACGGCGGGGATTTTTTTGCCGGCGCACTCGTAGTCCGGCGTCGAGAGCGCGAGCGGGAGCGCGGTGGCGTTTTGGTGCGCTTTATACATGTTGAAAACGTGGTAGGTGGGCGTGAGCAGCATTTTTTCCTTGTCGGTGAGGATCATGGCCTGGAGGACGTTGATCGTCTGCGCGATGTTGGTCATGGCGACGCGGTCGGCGTGCGCGTGGAAAATGTTGAAATTGAGCGCGGCGATGATCGCGTCGCGCAGCGAGTTTTGCTGGTAGAGGAAGCCCGGCGTGCTGCCCGGCTCCGGGTCGGTCCAGATGCCCCATTCGTCGATGATCATGCCGGTTTTTTTGCCGGGGTCGTATTTGTCCATGATGGCGCCGTGTCTGGTGATGAGGCCGTCCATGCGGAGCGTGTTGACGAGCGTGGCGATGTAGGCGGCTTCGTCGAAATCGGTCGCGGAGCCTTTTTTCTGCCAGTTGTCCGTGGGGAGCGTGTAGTAGTGGAGCGAGAGGCCGTCCATGCGGCGGCCTGCGTTTTTCATGAGGATTTCGGTCCAGTTGAAATCGCCGCCGTTGGAGCCGCAGGCGATGCGGTAGATTCTGTTGCCGGGGTAGTTTTTGACGAACGTGTTGTAACGTTTGTAATTGTCGGCGTAGAACTCGGGCGTCATGTTGCCGCCGCAACCCCAGCTTTCGTTGCCGACGCCGAAGTAGGGAAGTTTCCAAGGCTGGTCGCGGCCGTTGGCGCGGCGGAGATTTGCCATCGGGGAGTCCGCGCCGGATGTCATGTATTCGACCCACTCCATCATTTCCTGGACGGAGCCGCTGCCGACGTTACCGCACACGTAGGGCGCGGCGCCGATTTGCTCGCAGAGGTCCATGAACTCGTGCGTGCCGAAGTGGTTGTTTTCAACGACGCCGCCCCAGTGCGTGTTGATCATCGCGGGGCGTTTCTCGCGCGGGCCGATGCCGTCGCGCCAGTGATATTCGTCGGCGAAACATCCGCCCGGCCAGCGGAGCACGGGGATGTCCAAATCGCGGAGCGCGGCGGTGACGTCGTTGCGGATGCCGCGAGTGTTGGGGATGGGCGAGTCCTCGCCGACCCAGATGCCTTCGTAGATGCAGCGGCCGAGGTGCTCGGCGAAGTGTCCGTAGATGTTGCGGTTGATGACCGGGCCGGACTGGTCGGCGCGGATCATGACGGTGGCCGTCTGCGCCGTGTTTTGCGCCTGGAGCGCGGGCGCGATGGCCGCCAGCGCGAGACATGTGAGTGCGATGCGTGTGTGTGTTTTCATATGGGAAAGGGGAAAGGCGTTTGAGCGATGCGGAGTGCGGAGATGCGGAGTGCGGAGTGCGGAGTGTGGAGTGCGGAGATGCGGAATGCGGAGAGTATCGGGCGCCGACCTTCGGCGCGCGGGCAGAGTCAGCGTGCAGGCGGAGTGTCACAATGCGAAGTTAACTTGACGGTAAAGCCGGGCTTTTGCCCGGAGCGCCGCGGGGATGGTGCGATGCGGCGACAAATGATGCAAACGCGCTGGCGCCCGGCCAAAAGAATGTTTTAGTTTCCGCAAACGATCACAATGTCCGACCACATCCTGACCATTTGCACCGCCAACATTTGCCGAAGCCCCATGGCCGCCGCGTTGCTGCAACACGCATTGCGCGGCCAGCCCGAACCGCTCAAGTCGATGCAGGTGCTCTCGGCGGGCATCGCCGCCCACGAGGGCGAGGCGGTTTCGGAAAACTCCGTGATCGCGCTCAAAAAAGTCGGCATCGACATCGGGGGCTGCCGCGCGCAACCGCTCACGCGCAAAATGGCCGGGGACGCGCTCGCGATTTTCTGCATGACCGAGTCACACCGCGCGGCGATTCTGCTCAACATCGATCCGCCGCCGAGGCATCTGTATTTGTTTCGCGAATTTTTGCCCGGCGACGTGAATCACGAAATCGCCGATCCCTTTGGCGGTTCGATCAAGGTTTACGAGACGAGTCGCGACGAGATGGTCGAGGCGATCCCGTCGATCGTGGCGTTCTTGAAGAAACTGGTGTCCGAAAAAACGAAGTAGCGGAACGCATCCCTTGGGGGCGAGTCGCCGCCCGGCGATGTCACGCCTTTGCAGCAGTGGCGTCGCTTGCGATTTTTTCAAACTGCCCATAGGTGAAAAACGCGCCAAATGGTATGCGTTCGAGAATAACATTCGAGTATAACATTCCCGTCTTAACTCCACTCATATTATATCCTGATGTTACGCGGACGGCTGATTTCGTAGGGCCTGACCTTGTGTCAGGCCGCGCCCGCGTGGGAGGCCACATTGGTAATTCGCGGCCTGACACAAGGTCAGGCCCTACGTGCCGCG
>JAISGL010000017.1 GCA_031263125.1 Opitutaceae bacterium
TTATCTCTGGCAAGCCTCCGGCTTGCCCCGGCGCTACCGCTAAAAAGCAAGGAATATTACCAACTGATATATTCAATAGAACGTATGCGAATTATCACGAGTTATGGGATACCAGAATCGTTTTCACCCCACCCCATCGCCACCGGCCTGCATACCCTTCCGCCCGCACGGCGTGGGCAAAGCTGAAGCCACACCACTGACGCCACACCACCAAAGCCACACCACCGACGCCACGCATACTGCACGCATACCGGCGCGAGCCGTCACGCCGTGACCGCTCGCTCGCAGTCCTTTATTTTGACAGGCCGGCTTCCTGGCGCGCGGCTTCGATGCGCTCGTGCATGGGCACGTAATCGCGTTTGGCGTGGCCGGTGTAGATTTGGCGCGGACGGTAGATTCTGCCTTTCGGGTTCGCTGCGACTTCATGCCATTGGGCGATCCAGCCGGGCATGCGACCAATGGCAAACATCACCGTGAACAGGTCCACCGGTATGCCGATGGCGCGCATGAGGAGGCCCGAGTAGAAATCGACGTTGGGGTAGAGTTTGCGCGAGATGAAGTAGTCGTCGTGCAGCGCCGCCTGTTCGAGTTTCATGGCGATGTTGAGGAGCGGGTCGTCCTTGATGCCGAGGCTCGCGAGCGCGTCGTAGAAACTTTGCTTGATGATCTTCGCGCGCGGGTCGTAGTTGCGATACACGCGGTGGCCAAAGCCCATCAGGCGGTGGCCCTTGCCGTCCTTGGCGGAGGCGATGAACTTGGTGCCGTCGTCGCCGTCGTCGTGGATGTGCCGGAGCATTTCGATGACGGCCGCATTGGCGCCGCCGTGCAGCGGTCCCCAGAGCGCGCAGACGCCGGCTGCGATCGACGCGAAGAGGTTCGCGCCGGCCGAGGCGACCATCTTCACGGTCGAGGTCGAGCAGTTTTGCTCGTGGTCGGCGTGCAGGAGGAGGAAGAGGTTGAGCGCCTGCGCCACTTCGCCTTTCGCGATGTATTCGTTGTAAGGCTCGGAGAACATCAGGTGCAGGAAATTTTCGCAGTAGCCGAAATTCGGGCGCGGGTAATTGAAAGGTTTGCCGACGCGCACGCGGTAGGTGTGCGCGGCGATGGTGCGCACTTTCGAGATGGCGATGGCGGCGGCTTCGTCGAAGTGTTCGAGGTCGTGCTGGTGGTTGTTGCTCGCGAGGTGCGGGTAATAGGCGACGAGGGCGTTGAGGCTCGCGGAGAGCACGGCCATCGGGTGCGTGTCGCGCGGGAAATTCTGGATGAAGCGCGCCATGCCTTCGCGCAAGGCGGCGTTGTCGGAGAGCAGCCGGCCAAATTGCGCGCGCTCGTACGGTTTCGGCAGGTCGCCGTATATCACGAGGTAGGCGGTTTCAACGAAGCCCGAGCGCTCGGCGAGTTGTTCGATCGGATAACCGCGATAGCGCAGGATGCCTTTTTCGCCGTCGATGAAGGTGACCTCGCTCCGGCACGAGCCTGTGTTGCCGTAGCCTTCGTCGAACGTGATCGCGCCGGTGTCCGCCCGCAGGCAACTCATGTTGATGGCGGTTTCGCCTTCGGTTCCGGTGATGACCGGCAGGGCAAGTTCCTTGTTGTCAAATTTGAGAAGGGCTACGGAGGACATGGTGTTTAATGGAAAGCGGATTAAGCGGTTGTGCAAAGAAAAGTTGCGGGTGGGCGCAAATATTCATGGCGCATTAGCAATCGTCCGCCGGATTCTTACGGGCAGATTTTTTGCCGGATTCTTTGCGGTTGCCGGGGCGTAAAAAGATTTTCAGCTTGGGCGCCGGTTCTGGTTTCCACGTCCTCCTCTCCTCTCCTCAAAACATCATGAAGAATCATATCAATCGCCGCCGGTTTCTTGGTTTCACCGCAGCCGGGGGCGCAGGTTTGCTCCTGTCGTCCAGGCTTCATTCGCAGCCTGTCGCTGAAAAATCCGCCGCCAAACCCATGCCGGGGTTTGAAGTCCGCACGCTGGGCAAAACCGGCATCAGGCTTCCCGTCCTCAGCATGGGCGTGATGCGCGCCGACAATCCCAATCTCGTCAGGGCCGCGTTGCGCAGCGGCATCCTCCACTTCGACACGGCCAACGGCTACCAGGAGGGCAGAAACGAGAGCATGCTCGGCACGGTTTTCAAGGGCGTGCCGCGCGAGAATTTCGTGATCGCGACGAAGGTCAGCCTGCGCAGGGATTTGACCGGCGACAGGGCGCCCCGGCTTTTGATGGAACGGTTCAACACGAGCATGGAGCGCCTCGGTCTCGATTACGTGGACATCCTTTATCTCCACGCCGTCAACAGCGCGGAGGCCGTGCTGCACGAGCCGGTCCACAAGGTCATGCGGCAGCTCAAGAAGGAGGGGCGCATCAAATATTGCGGTGTTTCCACGCACGACAGGGAACCCGAAGTCATCGACGCCGTCATCAAGAGCCAGGTCTACGACGTCGTGCTCACGGCGTATAATTTCAAGAAACAAAAAGAGGTTGATATAAAGTCGGCCATAGCCCGCGCCGCCGCCGCCGGCATCGGTGTTGTCGCGATGAAAACCATGGCCGGCGCGAAAAACATAAACGTCTCCGCCGCGCTCAAGTGGGCGTTGCAGGACAAAAACGTGACGACCGCCATCCCCGGTTACACGAATTTCGACGAACTCGACGTGTGCCTTGGCGCCGCGGCGAACCTCGCCTACACGCCCGAGGAAAAAGCCTTCATCGACGGCGGCGACAAGGTAGCCTCGCTCTACTGCACGCAGTGTCACGGATGCGACGGCCAGTGCCCGCAGAGCCTGCCGATACCGGACCTCATGCGCGCCTACATGTATGCGCACGGTTATCGTCAGCCCGGCCTCGCCAAGGAGACGGTCGCCGCGCTCAACCTGCCTGAAAATCCCTGCGGCGGCTGCCAGGCATGCACGGTGAACTGCCGCTCCGGCTTCCTGGTCGCTGACAAAATCAAGGACATCTCGCGCATCCGCAACGTACCGGACGCGTTCCTGGTGTGATTAGAGCAGGATCTTGTTTTGGCAGATCGGGCGGATCGGGCGGATCGGCCCGATCAGACAGATCGGTCGGATCAGTCGGATCAGCCCGATAGGCCGGATCATTATCACCACCACCACTACTGCCACCACCACCACTACCACTGCCACTACCACAGCCACCACCACTATTACCATCACCACCACTATTACCATCACCACCATCATCACCATCATCATGAAAAAACTCATCCTCGTTTTCATCACTGCCGCGCTTGCGCTCACCGCATCCGCGCAATCCTCCAGGGAGCTTGTCGCCATGCTGCCGAAGATCGACGGCTGGACGCTCTCCGAGAAAGTCGAAACCTTCACGGGCGACAATCTCTTCGACCGCATCAACGGCGCCGCCGACGCGTTTCTCATCTGCAATTTTGTCGAGATGACCACCGTCGATTACACAAAAAACGGCGCCGACAAATACGTGACGCTCCAGATGTACCGCCACGCCACGCCAAACGACGCGTTCGCCATCTACTCCGCCGAACGCTCGCCCGGCCCGACCTTTTTCAAACTGGGCGCCGAAGGCTACCGCGACACCGGACTGGTCTTTTTCCTCTCCGGCAGCATGTACGTGAAAATCACGACCTCCGATGAAAGTCCGGAAACCGCCGCCATGATGGAAAAAGTCGCGCAGTCACTGGCGGCGAAAATCGACCCCGCCTCCGCGCTCCCCGCGATGCTCAAAGTGTTTCCGCAAGAGAATAAACAACCGCTTGCCGAAACCTACATTGTCGAAAGTTTTCTCGGCCACAAATTCATGCTCCCCGCCTGGCGCGCGACCTATGCAAAAGACGGCAAGGAATATCAACTGTTTATAATTGACGGAAAGACGAAGGCGGGCATCGAAAAACTGCTCGGCGAATACGCGAAATTCAACAAACAGGAGCCGGCCCCCGCCGAAGGCGCGTTTGTGATGGCCGACCGTTTTAACGGTGACATCGCCATGCGCTGGCGCGGCCAATATCTCCTCGGCCTCATCAACGACAACGGCGCCGCCATCGACGCAAACGCATTGCTGAAGCAACTCGACGCAGCGGTAAAGTGACGCGCCGCGTAATTCGATCTGATGTTACACAGCGCTGCTCCGCCGCAACCAAAGGTGGAGTGATTTTTAATTCACCACGGAGGACACTGAGAGCACGGAGAAATGCTTTCGACTCCGTGTCCTCGGTGTCCTCCGTGGTGAATTGGTCTGGATTGGGTTGTCTCATAGGGAAATCATACGCAAAAAAATCAATGCTTAGGAATAAAGTAATAATAATATGGTTATTTTAATTAAGGAAAAACGTCTTTAGGGCACTTTGAAAAACAGTTTAAAAACCAAACCAATAAATTAACCACGGATTACACGGAT
>JAISGL010000038.1 GCA_031263125.1 Opitutaceae bacterium
TTCCAGAATATGCTCGAAAATCCAAGCGCTATGGGTCCCGCCTCCGCGTCCGGCGCGACGTTACCTGACGGAATCGAGAGCACCACCGTGCCACCTTCCTCAAGCGCCTTTTGCACGGACGGCCCGAAGTTTTGCGTTAATATGACATTGCCCGGAACACTAATATCAACCTGTTCCGCCCTTGTATAAACCCACACGTCCCAGTCGTTGGTAAAACCGGTTGCGCGTGAGCCTGAATCGCGAACGTCCAATACAAGTTTATAGCGGGCCGGCGCGGGCAGTTTTTCCAACGGCACATCCATGCGTCCCAAGTCGGAAATTCCGTTTGTTATAATATTTTTTGGAGCAAGCTGGCCGCTTGCGACAATACTCCCGTCGTCGGCGAACAATCGCCATGTTGCGGTGACATCTGCCAGTGGTTTGTCACCATAGTGGGCGATTTTTGCGCGCGCGACGAGATGCTCGTCGGTTGTGAATATACGTTTGTCGAGCAACGCAAGCGGGACTGTACTATTGCAGAAACGGCGGAATTCTTCCGGCGAAATATAACCTTTTTCCTCCCAAAATGCATCAAGCACGCCGACGAGCGCGGTGCCTTGTCCCGGAAAATCACTCAGCCCCAGCAATTGAAAACCGCCCATCTGCGACGTGCGCAATGCCGATTCGATTTCCTCCTTGTAGCAGAGCGCCTGGAGTTTTCCCGATGCGATAAGGAAATCGTGCGCCTGCGCGCCCATTCCGTGCGCTTCGAGACTGGTGCGGAAAATCTCGAAATTGCGCGGCTTCAGATAGCCGGTGTATTTTTCCATTTCCGCATAATTCGGATATACACACCACTGTCCAATCTCATGGGAAACCACAGGCGCCGTGCGCGCGCGAATGAAATCGCCATAGTCAGTCACTGTTTCCGGAGGGCGCGCATTGATGCGCGAGCGCAAGCCGTCGCCCCATTGGTGGATGCGCGCCTTTGGCGGTGATTGATAATCATTTTCCGGAAGCTCGGGCCAGCCGGCGCTTGATGTATAAAGCCGGCGTGGATCGGCCTGCTTTTGCCGCGTCACCCAAGCAGCGAGCCAGCGCGAATGATTCGGGCCTTTGGGTTCGTTGCCCGCGCAAAACATTATAAACGACGGATGGTTTCCGTAGGCGCGCAGGATGCGGGCCGTTTCGCGATTGATCCATTCATCCACGGGTTTTCCGTCGCCGAGCGTGACTGATTGGTTCGGCCATGTATTAACTTCGACCTGCAAATAGACACCCAGTTGGTCGGCGGCAATAAACGCAGCCTCCGGCGGACACCACGAGTGGAAGCGCACATGGTTAAGCCCGTGCGCCTTGATAACACCGAGGACATGTCTCCATGTTTCAACATCCATGGGCGGATGTCCGGTGCGCGGATAGGCCGCGCAATCAAGTGTGCCGCGCAAAAAGACGGCGCGCCCGTTGATTTTAAGCTGCCGCCCATCGGCGGTGAAATCACGCAGGCCGAATTCCAATTCCCTGCGTTCGCCGCCTTCGATTTCCGCGCCCAGGCGATACAGCGCGGGATTGAACTCGTCCCAAAGCGCGGCATCGGCCTTGAGCGGCAGTGTTGTATCAAATGTGCCGTCAGGGTTCGGTTTTACCGGTGTCGTTTTCGTTTGCCCATCAATCGTCACGTTTATGTTTTCAGGCATGGCCGCCCCGGCCACGCGCGCGACGCGTCCTTTGATGACAACCGTGCGCTCACTCGCATTTGGAAAAACCTGAAGCTCCTCGATCCAAACCGGGGCGGTGGCGATGAGTTCCATGCGACCGGCGATGCCATTCCAATTTCCCTGCGTGTGGTCGGAGATGCTATGGGAATTTTCGCCGATGTCGGGATCGTGAATATTATTTACGCGAACGGTGAGCCGGTGTTTGCCGGGCGTCAGATCGCGTCCGGCCACGCCAAGTTCGCAGGTGTGCGGGGTGGACAGCGAATCATTCGATCCCAATTCGCGGTCATCAATCCAGACGGTCGTTTTCCAGTGCGGACGCTCCAGCGAAATCAACACGCGTTTTCCCGCCCACGATGCGGGGATGTCGATGTCACGCTGATACCATGCGGCTCCCGCGTAGTGTGTTTCAGGTTGCAGCCAGAAAGGAACCTTCACGTTTCCCGGCTCCCGATAAGCAGCATAGCGCGGCGAGGTGAAATACGATTTATCAAAAATGCCTCCCGTCCACTTTGTGGCCACCGTGACCGGATCGCCAAGACGCGCCTCCTGCAGGGAGCCGGGCAGGGTGATTGGCCGCGCCATTTCGCTGGCAAACCATCGCTGCTCCACGCCCGTGCCGGCGGGGTCAAGCGAGACCCGCCACGTTCCGCCGAGATCGCCCACTTCGTGCGCGGTCATTGCAGAGATTGATATAAAGGTAATCATAGTAAAAAGTTTTGTTTTCATAGTGAGGTTTTGTGAGGTTTCGTGAGATTTTTCGTGAATTTTTGGATTAGTGTTTAATTGTACGTTGTTAATATTCCCCGTTATTTTCAGCGATGCCACTGGAGCAAGCCGAAGACCTGCAAGCCGGAGGCTTGCCAGATCTTAGCCGGTGGGGGAGGTCGCAACGAGGCCGACACCACCGGTAATGGATAAAAAGCGAATGCATCCCGAAGGGATGCCAGAAATCGTAACACAATCTCTCTGGCATCCCTCCGGGATGCGGTTTTTGTCCATGATTATATCCGGTGGTGCCGCTCGCAAAGCCTCGCTTAACCACCGGCTAATATCTGGCAAGCCTCCGGCTTGCAGACCGCCGGCTTGTGGAATCATTGAATATAACGGAAAAAGCATTTTTATAAAGTGGGTTTGGCATCATTTTCCAGTTCCTCCAGCGTGCGGCCTTTTGTTTCGGGCAGCCGGAAAAACATGAATGCAAAACCGATCGCGCACACGCCGGCGTAAATCCAGAAAGTGCCCGACGGCCCGAGCGCGCGGTTCAAAATCGGGAACGTGAAGGTGAGCACAAAACACGCGAGCCACAAAAAGCCGACCGCGACGGACATCGCGACGCCGCGGATGCGGTTCGGGAAAATCTCCGATATCACGACCCACGTCACCGGCGCGAGCGACATCGCGTAGCAGGCGATCGCGCCGAGCACGAATATAAGCACGTGCGCGCCCTGCGTGTGCGCCGCGTACGAGACGCCGATCAAAACATAAATCACCGCCAGGCCCGCCGAGCCGAACAGCATCAGCGGACGGCGTCCGATTTTGTCCACCGTGCCGAGCGCGACCAGCGTGAACACGACGTTCACCGAGCCGGTGATCACGATATTAAACAAAATATCCGAGACGGAGTAACCCGCCGCGGAAAAAATCTCCTCGGCGTAATTGAACACGACGTTGATGCCGCACCATTGTTGAAACACGGCGAGCACGATGCCGAGCGCGAGCAGCCTCCGCATCCGCGGTTCGAACAGCGCACGCCATTCGATTTTTTCATGTTTGCCGCCGAGCGTCTGCAAAATCGCGGTGAGCGCGGTTTCGCCGCCCGCCCTGCCCGCGATGCGGCCCAGCACGGCGCGCGCCTCGTCAACACGGCCTTGTTTCGCAAGCCAGCGCGGGCTTTCCGGCACGAACAGCGCGCCCGCGAGAAACAGCGCGGACGGAATCGCCGTCACGCCGAACATCCAGCGCCAGCCCGTCTGCCCGTTCCACGATTCGAGAATCTGCTGCGCCGTCGCGCCGTCGGGGACGGGTTGCGCGATCAGCCAGTTGACTATCTGCGCGAGCAAAATGCCGGTCACGATTGTGAATTGATTCAGCGACACGAGCCGTCCGCGCAAGTGCGCGGGCGCGATTTCGGCGATGTAGAGCGGGGAAATATTGGACGCGAGTCCGACGGCCGCGCCGCCCGCCATGCGCCACGCGATGAAGACGCCGAAGCTGCCGGCCAGCCCCGTGCCCAGCGACGAGATTGCGAACAGCAGCGCCGCCGCGATCAGCATGCGCTTGCGGCCCCAGCGGTCGCACGCCATGCCGGAAAGCGTCGCGCCGGCGAGCGCGCCGAGTAGCGCGCAACTCATCGCCCAGCCCTGCGTGTTGGCATTCGTGATGTGGAAAAATTTTTCGTAGAAGGGCTTCGCCCCGCCGATGACCACCCAATCGTATCCGAAGAGCAGTCCGCCGAGGGCGGCGACGAGCGAGACGAACCAGACATAGCCGGAGCGGTATTCTCCGGCGCCGGCGGCGCCGGCGGGATTTTTTTCAATCGGGGCGGTATTCATGATATTTATGATGGGAAATGGAAGGGATGGAAAAATGGAATTATAATTCGGCCATGAGATCGGCGGCGGCGGCGTGGCTTGGGTCGCGGCGGAGCACTTCGGCGAGTTGTTTTTTCGCAACGGCGGCGCGTCCAAGTCCGAACGCCGCCTGTGCCTGCAAAAACAGGGCCGTTGTTTTCTGCCGCTGTGTCAGGTCGTCATCAAACAGGAGCATCGTCGGCAGGGATGTCGCGAAATAATCAATCTTCGCCGTCTGTTTTGCGAGGGCGCGCGCGTGGGTGGCGAGTTCGCTGAGGCGTTTTTTCGCGGCGTCGCGTTTGCCGAGACGTTCGAGGGCGCGGGCGGAGAAACAGGTCATTTCCGAAAATGTTTTCACGCTCATTTCCTGAAAATCACCGCGCGCGCCGGCGGCGCGACGCCACCACGTTTTTGCCTCGCCGGCGCGGCCCGCCGCTGCAAACGCCTCGCCGAGCCAGAACCAGACATCGCTTTGATTCGCGAGCAAATGGCGCGTCTCGCCGAGAGTTTCCGGCGGGTTGAGCGCGGCGGTGAACTCCGCAACCGCCGTCTCTGCGTCGCGGGCGCGGAGGGCGGCCTTGCCGAGCGCCAGATGCGTGCGCACGTGCGCGGCGAGCGCCTGGCCTTCGCCGCCTTCCCACGGCTGGAATTTTCGCGCGCTGATGATTTCGAGCGCGCGCCCCGGCTGGCCGGTTTGATTGTAGAGCGCGCAAAGCTCGATGGTCGCATCGTCGCGCTGGCCGACGAGTTCGCGCCGGCGCTCGAACTCGCGCAGACGCGCGGACGCGGAAACGCCGAGCCGCTTCCAGAGTTGGTCGCGCTCAAAGACCAGACGCGCATCAGCCGGATTCGCGTTCACGGCGCGCTCGTAGGCGCGGCGCGCTTTTTCGGGGGCGTTTTGAACATTGAAATAAGCGATGCCGAGATTGCGCCAGACGGTCGGAAAATCCGGCGCGGCGCGCGCGCTTTTTTCCCAGAGCGCAATCGCCTCGTCGTAACGGCGGCGATCATAAAACAGATTGCCGAGATAATAGGCGGCGCGCGCATCGCGCGGGTTGCGTGCGAGCGCGCGTTGGAGGACGGCGATGTCTTCCAGCCTCGCCGGAAAACAATAATCCGGCGCGGCTTTGGCGGCGCGTCCGGCTTCCCCGGACGCCTCCTTGTCGCGGCCGAGTTTTTCCAGCCAGGCGGCCTTGTAATAGTGAAGCATCGGAGCCGTGCCGGACATCGTTTCCGGCTCCGCTTTTTCCAGCAGGCGGACGGCGTCAGCGATGAATCCGGCGGCGGCAAAATCGAGGGCGATGTCGATGCGCGTCTGGTTGTCGCAGCGAACCGTGTCGCCGGCCAGGCAACGCGCCCACCAATCGAGCGGGTCGAGTTTCAGTGTTTCGCGGACGCATTGCTCCGCCTCCGAGTCGCGTCCGAGTTGCCGCAGGACGAGCGCGCGCAGGTCGCGGGCGCGCAGGTTGCCGGTGTTCAGGCGGAGCACGCAATCGAGATGTTCTAGCGCGGCGCGCCAGTCTTTTTTGGCGGCGTCGATTTCCGCGAGCGCATGAAAAGCGGCGGGCTGCCACGCCTGGTTCCACGTCGCTTTGTAGAAGGCGGCATAGGCTTCTTCGTCGCGGTTCTGAAAACGCAAGGCCAGGCCGAGTTGATAATGCGCCTCGCCGTCGCGGGGATTCGGATTGCGCCGCGTCAGGCGCTCAATCGCGGCGCGCAAAAATGCCCCGGCTTTGGCAAACTCGCCGCGCTTCAAATGCCACGTGCCGAGCGCGGTGTTGCAACGCGAGTCGCCCGGATCGCGCCGCAGCGCCTCCTTCCAGTAAGCCACGGGGCTGCGCGTCGCGTGCCGGTATTGCGAGAGATGCAGGCCGGTGATGTAGAGTTCGTCCGCGCTGGCGATGGCTTCGGGCGGCGGCGGTTCCGACGCGGGCGGCGGCATTTTCTTTTTTCCGTCCGCGCGCGGAGAATGGCGGAGCAATTCCGCGCTGCCGGCATCGGCGCTGGCGTCGCTGCTGACATCATCGCTGGCATCGTCGTTGGCATTGCTGCCGGCATTGTCGACGGCATTGTCGGACTTGATTACAAGTGTGAGTTCTTTTTCCGTGCAGCGCGCGGGCAGTTTTGTGCTGGTGAGGAACGGCTGGTCGGGAGCGGCTTCAGCCTCCCAATGTGCGATCACTTTTTCGCCGCGCCGGAGTTCGACGCGAATTTTGCGGCGGAATGTGACCGCGACACCTATGCGGACGGCATTTTTCTTTTTGTCGCAAACGAGCGATGCGGCGGCGTCGGTGTTCGCGGCGTTGGCGGCGCCGATTTTTTGAACCGGATACCAGTGGACGCTCCACGTCTTCGTTTCGCCGGGTTGGAGAAAGGCGAAGTCGGGCTGGTTGTCCGTGAACACGCCGAGCATGAGTTCGACGTAAGGCCCGTCGGTGTCGGTGAGGTTGCGATCCCACGCGTAACCGAAATCGTGATTGCCCCATGTCCACATTTTTTTGCCGGGGGAAATGTGATGGCTGGCGACCTGGATCACGCCGGCTTGTTTATAATAATCGTAGCCGCCCGAAAAATCCTGCTCCGAGCCGAGGCACATGTAGGACGTGGGCACGGGAATGTTGGCATACCACGTCAGATCGTTGGGCGCGTAATCGGGGACGCCCGCGATGTGTTTTTCCGGGCGCGCGTGCGGCGGCACGAAGCACGCGGGCACATCCGCGGCGGGCACGCCGTTGCGCGCGCGCGCGGCATAATCGACGCCATAATAACGGCCATCGCACAACGGAAAGCGGCTCATCGCGCGCCGCGCATGGTCGGCGACATAATCCACGTCCTCCGGGAAAATGGATTTGTAGGCCTCGTGCACGCGCACCGCCACGTTTGCCCACCAGTGAAATGTCTTCACGTGAGGCGTGCGATTGTAGGCGCGCATTTTCACTTCGAGCACGGCACGTCCGGGATGCAGGCAGACGCCGTGCATGCCTTTCATGCGCTCCATCGGATCGTGATCACCCAGCCAGACGGTTTTGCCGCCATCGGCGTGTTCCTCGATTTCCACGTCGACAGGCATGAAGGTCGCGGGCCGGTGGTGTTGCGGCCAGTTGAACTCCACGCCGCCCGAAATCCACGGGCCTGCGAGGCCGACGAGCGCGGGCTTGATGGCGCTTTGCCGGTAGAAAAAATCGTAGCCGTTGGTTTTGTCCTGCCCGGAAAAAATGCGTCCGCCCAACTCCGGCAGGATGACGATTTTTATCCACTCGTTTTCAATCGTCACGGAGTCCCACGCGCGTTCGCTTTTGGTCTCGGAAATGCGATTGTAGAACGGCAGCGGATAGACGCGTCCGCTGCTGCCTTGATAAACGCGTTTTTCGAGAAACATCGGATTTTTGTCCGGCGGCAACGGCTCATAAGTGGGCAGAACCAGCGGCTCGCGACGGACAATGACTTCGTGGGAACGCATAACGTGGGACGACATTGGAAACTAGGGAAGGGAAGGGCGGAAAAGGAGAAGGGTGGAGAAGGCGAAAGGTGGAGGGTGGAGAAGGAGAAGGGTGGAGAAGGTGGAGCAGGAGCAGGAACAGGAGAAGGAGAAGAAGGAGATGGAGATGGTGGAGGAAGTAGAGGAGGAGGTAGTAGTAGTAGAGGAAGTGGTGGAGGTGATGGAGGTGGAGGAGGTGGAGGAGGAGGTGGTGGAAAGTTCGCTAAAAAAACTGGCAAAATCATAGCCAATTCCACGCTTTCACGCAATGGACGGATAAAGGGCAATAATGGACGATATTATGATATGTCACCGGGAGTTCGGTGCGTCGTGCAACGGAGACGAACTTTATTAATGACTGATGTTGCGCAGCGCGTATGTAGCGCAGGCTGCCAAGCCTGCTGACGAGGCAAAGCCTCGCCCGGCTCAAAAAAACTTTCGCAGCCGCAGACTTTGGCTGCGCCCGCACGGGATGCCACATTGGTAATTCGCGGCCTGACGCACGGTCATGTTACAGGGGCACGTAGGGCGCGACCTTGTGTCGCGCCGGGATTGTCGGCGGAGGCGCGATTGGCGGAGGGCACTCCGCCAGGGGACGCCTGTGAACGTTCGCGGCCTGACACAAGGTCAGGCCCTACGTGTCGCGTAATATCAGTTAATGTATTATCTTATGCGCCGTATCCATGCGTTGTACCCATGCGCCGTATCCCATGCGCCGGATGCTTGACCGTCTTGGGCCGGGGTGCTTCATATCGGGCATGTTTCCCACGCGACGCGAAGGTTTTGCCGGACAGCATTTGCTTGTCGTTCCCCTGCCCGTGCGCGCCCAGGCCGGACGCAACCCCATTCTCAAAAATCTCCTGGTGACCGACGCCGGCTACTATCCGCGAGCCGAGGGACATCGCGTGGAGCGTCCGCAAGGCGCGGCGACGCATGTGCTGATTTTGTGCGTGCATGGAAGCGGTTGGGCGAAGAGTCAGGGACGCGCGTTTCAAGTCGGGACGGGAGACATTATCTGGCTCCCGGCCAACCGTCCGCACGCGTATGGAGCATCGCAGGATGATCCGTGGAAAATCCTTTGGGCGCATTTTTGCGGGAGCGAAGTTTCCGCGTGGCAAAAGGAACTCGGCTGGGCGGCGAAAGAGCCGCTCGGGCAATTTCACATCGGCCTGCGGCCTCCCGGCACGCTTGGGCTGGAAAAAGTGTATGCGCAACTCGAAGCCGGTTATTCGATCCAGCATTTGCTTGCGGCAGGCACGGCGTTGCGCGGCGTGTTTTGCGCGATGCTGGAATTGATGACGAGTTCCGGCGCGGTCAAAAGCGCCGAGGAGCGCACGGCGGCTGTGCGCGAGGACATGGTCGCCGACTCGTCGCGACCGCGTACGCTCGAGGAACTCGCAACGGCGGCGGGGCTGTCCGTGCCGCATTTCTCGACATTGTTCCGCCGCCAGACCGGATATGCACCGATTGATTTCCTGATTCGCGAACGCATCCGCAAAGCCTGCCGCATCCTCGATGGCCCGCATGAAACCGTGGCGTGCGCGGCAGCCGAAACCGGTTTCAACGATGCCTATTATTTCAGCCGCTGCTTCCGAAAAATCATGGGCGTCTCCCCGCGCGACTACCGGCGGAGAGTGAAAGGGTGAATGCATTTCTACAAACGCGGGCGTACGCATTTGCCTTTGCCGTTTGCATTTGGGCTGCTTTTGTTCGTATCCGTTTGGCGACAGCAGCACCGCATAGGCTTCATCTGTCCGCAGCGAATAATGCCCCGGACGGGCAAACAAAAGCACCGTCGCCGCCGACAGTGACAGGGCGATGATAATTATGCTGACCCGCTGGACATGGGAAAATTTCTCATGGCACTTTGGAAAAGTCATTAGACATGTTGTGATATAATACTTGCCAGGAAAACAGAGGGTGATAAGGCTGAGGGGATGCTCATCCTGGAAAAATTATTCAAAAATCAGCGCACCATGAAGGCGTTGTTCGGACTGGACGCGGCGAAGTTCAACGG
>JAISGL010000056.1 GCA_031263125.1 Opitutaceae bacterium
GTGTTCGGCACTACATGCCCCGCGCGATAACGCTTCCCTATGAAACGCGCCCGGACAAAAAACCGCTCTCCTCTGAAAGTTTTTTCGCCATCCGGATGAACTGCGGAACTCGGGTTAACGCATTTTATGGCGATTACGATTCACAAGCAGGCTTGGCAGCCTGCGCTACGTGCGCACTGCTCCACGGCCAGTCTTCAGGCTTCCCGCATAAACCCGCCTTTACCGGATTTGCGTGAATATACCACACGGCACGCTCGCGTTCATCGGCATCGCGCGTCCAGCGGTCAAACGATTCGCACTGCCAGAACGATTTCGCCTTCCACGCAACTCCCGCTTCCGCGAGCAGCGGTTTCGCGCGACGCGCTGTGAATTGTTTCCACGTCCGCACAATATGGCCCAACGAAAAAGCCTCCGCCGGAGTCACCAATACGTGAACATGATTTGGCATGACGGCCCACGTGTGAAGCGTGTAGCGGCTCCCATCAAAAAAACGCAAGGATTCCACCACCAACTTTGCGATTTCCGGACGGCGCAAACAGCACGACCCCGCGCCAGCATCGAGCCACGCCTCGATGCGCCGAAACCGCTCGCGTTGAATTTGGAGGGCTTGCGTGTCCTGAGGCGTGCCATCGGGGAATTTCATTTGGGATATTTCTTTTTCAAGCCGGGCCAGTGCGTCTCGTGGCAGTGAGTCGGCCAGCCGGTAAGTGACAAAATACGTGCCGCCCAGCCGTTTCAAGTGGGGCAACATTCTGCGTCCGCCAAACGCGCGTTGATGAAAGCCGTGTATATATTTGGGAGGCTCGTCCACGTAGCGCAGGCTGCCAAGCCTGCTTTCCGAAAACAAACAAAAATGCCACCACCCGCCCCGGAAAACACCGGAAGCAGGCTTGGCAGCCTGCGCTACGTGCCTGCGCTGCGTGCTTGTGTTACGTGCTTGCGTTACGATTCCGCGCGCTGGCGGGCGTCGGCTTCGATGAGGGATTTTATGCGGTCGAGTTCGGCGCGGACGGCGGATTTGGTTTCGGCGAGGTTTGCTTTCTTTCCTTTGCCGGGCCTGGCGTTCGCGAAGATGTAGAATTTGATTTTCGGCTCGGTGCCGCTGCCGCGCGCGGCGTAGGTGTAGCCGTTGGCGAGGGTCACGAAATAGAGGTCTTGCGCGGGGATGCGTTCGCCGTCGGCGTCGAGGATTCTGGCGCGGCCAAAGTCCTGGAATTTTTTCACCGCGATGTTGCCGAATTTTTTCGGGGGGTTCGCGCGGTAGGTTTCGAGGATGCGCGCGATTTTCGCCGCGCCGCTCGCGCCTTCGTAGTAGATGTTGATCACGCCTTCCATGTGGTAGCCGTGCTTGCGGTAGATTTCGTCGAGATACTCCGGCACGGTGAGTTTGCGCGCTTTCACGCTGGCGCAGAGTTCGGCGAACATGAGGCAGGCGGCGTTGCCGTCCTTGTCGCGCACGATGTCGCTGCCAAGGTAGCCGTAGCTTTCCTCGTTTCCAAAAACGTAGAGGGTGCTGTGTTTTTTGAGCAGTTCGGCGCGGACGGCGGGGAGGGTGCGGTCGTAGTCGAGCGCGATGCCTTCGCGGTCGAGGAGGCGCGTTTTGAGTTGTTCTTCGTAGCCGCGGACTTTGGCGGCGATCCATTTGAAGCCGGTCAGCGTGTTGATGACTTTCACGCCGTGGGCGCGGCCGATGGCGTCCTGGAGCGGGGTCGTCACGAAGGTTTTGATGAGGGCGATGTTTTTGCCGCCGCGTTTCGGGATGCGGCCAAGTTGCTTGAGTTTGGCGAGGCGGTAGTCGGCGAAGAGCACGCCCACCTGGTTGCCGGTGAGGAGTTCCATTTTGCCGGCTTTGTTGCGGACAGCGACGCCCATGCGGTCGCAGTCGGGGTCGGTGGCGAGGACGACGTCGAGTTTGTTTTTCTCGGCGAGGGCGACGGCGATGGAGAGGGCCTCGGCGTTTTCGGGGTTGGGGGATTTGACGGTGGGGAAGCGCGGGTCTTGCGCGGCTTGCGCGGGGACGTGCGTGACGAGCGCGCCGGCGGCTTTGAGGAGCGGGACCGAGGCGATGGCGCCGGTGCCGTGGATGTTGGTGAAGGCGATTTTGAGTTTCGTTTTTTTGAAGACGGTTTTGTCGATGAGGGATTCGGCGGCGACGGCGTGATACGCGGCGTCGGCGGCGGGCGTGAGCGTGATGACGCGCGCGAGGTCTTTGTCGAGGAAGGCGCCGAGTTCGGAGAGGGGGACGGCGTTCACTTCGGCGACGATGCCTTTGTCGTGCGGGGCGATGACTTGCGCGCCGTCCTCGAAGTAGGCTTTGAAGCCGTTGTCGTGGGGGGGGTTGTGGCTGGCGGTGATGACGACGCCGGCGTGGGCGCGGAGGTGGCGGACGCTGAAGCTGAGTTGCGGCGTGGAGCGTGGGCCGTCGAAGATGCACGCGGCGCCGCCGAGGCGCGTCCAGGTGGAGGCGGCGAGTTCGCAGAAGTGGCGCGAGAAGTGGCGGACGTCGTGCGCGATGACGAGTTTGGGCGGGTCGGCGCGGTTTTGCGTGGCGAGGTATTTCGCGGTGTAGCGGTGGAGTCCGATGACGGCGCGGATGAGGGTGAAGTCGTTGAGGACGTTGCTGCCGATGGCGGCGTGTTCGGGCGTGCCGAGGGGACCGGGTGTGCCGGTTTCGGCGGCGGCGGGAATGGCGCCGATGGTGCGTCCGCGCATGCCGCCGGTGCCGAATTCGAGGTAGCGGTAGAAGCGGTCGTTGAGTTCGGGCCAGGCTTCGCGCGCGACGAGTTCGTCGATGCTGGCGGTGGCCCA
>JAISGL010000126.1 GCA_031263125.1 Opitutaceae bacterium
CCACCGGCTTATCTCTGGCAAGCCTCCGGCTTGCCCCGGCGCTACCGCTAAAAAGCAAGGAATATTACCAACTGATATATTCAAAAGAACGTATGCGAATTATCACGCGTTATGGGATAGCAGGGCCTGACCTTGTGTCAGGCCGCGCACGCATGGGAGGCTACACTGGTAATTCGCGGCCTGACGCAAGGTCAGGCCCTGCAAAATCTGCCGGCTGCGTAACATCAGCTTGTTAATATTTTTCACTCTTTTGAGCGATATCTCTCATGTTCGGAATCATGCCGTCCGCGCAACATCGGCAGTTTAGTAATACCACAATACCGGTTGACGCACGGGGAAGTTGCGCTGCACTTCCCCAACCATGCAGTCGGGGTCGAGTTTTTTCCACGTCGCGAGCCAGTCACTGTCGCCGTTCGCCATCGCGCCGAACAGCAGCGCGGGCTGGCGCACCGGCCAGTCGTCCCAGTGCATCACGTCGCGTTTGCCCGGCCATTTGGATTTGTCGGCGAGACTGGGCGCGAGGAAGGACACGGCCTTGAGCATGCCGCGGTCGTCGGTCGCGGAGATTTTCCATGTCATGTAATTGGTGTCTTTTGTTGAGAGCACTTGCGCGAGGGCCGTCATCACGTCGAGGTTGAAGATCGAGTAGCCGTAGGGTTTGGTGCGGCGGAGTTCGCGCGGGAAACCGCCGTCGGCGGCCATCTGGGCGGGGATGTGGATTTTCGTGAGGCGGTCGCGGCATTCGTTGAGCACGGCCTCGTCGCCAGCAAGGCGCGCGAAGCAGGCGGCCTGAAGCGTCCAGCAGGAGCCGTGGTTGTTTTCGGCTTTGCTTTCGTCGATGCCGTATTTGTGCGTGCGCATCCAGCGCAGGTAGTCGCGGAACCAGCCGGTGACACCGGCGTCGTCGGAGGGCGCGTAGCTTTTGGCGCCGCGAACCGCCACGGCGGCGAGTGCGACTTCGGAGAGATGGAGCGTGTCGATCACGCCGATGCCGCGTCCGGTGAAGCGGCCTTTGATGGCCTGCGAGTAGAGGAGCGAGGGGTTCATGCGCGTGCCGGGTGCGATGAACCACGCGCGCAAATGCGCGGCGGCGGCGGTGGCGTAACGCTCGTCGCGCGTGAGCTTGTAGGCGGCGGCGAGCGCGCAGACGTTGCGCGAGAATTCCATGAGGAGCAGGCGGTGCGCGACGAAGTTGCCGGGGTTGCTCATGCCGTCGCGCTGGATGTAGGGGCCGTCGGGGTTGTCCGGGTCGGGCCACCAGTAATCGCCTTCCGACGAAAAATCGTGCGCGCCGCCGGCGCTGCGCGGATTGACGGCGCTGACGATTGTCATCGGCGCGGCCTTGAGCGCGGCGTCGGCGAGGCGGATCACGCGCGCGTATTCGTGTTTCGCGAGATCAAATCCGGGAAGCGCGGGCGAGGTGATTGACACGACGGGACCGGCTGCCGCGGGCACGCCCTTCGAGGCGCGACAGTCAGAACTTCCGGCCAATGATGCCGCGGCGGCGACACTCGCGGCGATGACACTCGCGGCGACGCTTGCGGCAACGACACTCGCGGCGAAGAAACCAAATGAAGAGGAGCAAAAACGCATGGTGGCAGGAATGGGTGGTGACGGGAATGACGGGAATGACGGGAATGAGTGCGCACGATGTTGTCGCAATACGCGTGTTGCAACAACAGGCCCGTCAACGTCGTTAAACAACGCGCGCGGGGCAGCGCCAGACCGCGCACGCCGCTTCATTGACCATTGCTCATTGCTCACGCTCCATTGGCCGTTCGTGCGTTTCATTGGCCATT
This sequence comes from Opitutaceae bacterium, assembly GCA_031263125.1. Taxonomy (GTDB): domain Bacteria; phylum Verrucomicrobiota; class Verrucomicrobiia; order Opitutales; family Opitutaceae; genus Ereboglobus. Next base: position 1,800 of record JAISGL010000126.1, read on the forward strand.
CGCATGTCTGGCCTTGTCTGTTGGACGGACATGGTTTGCATGGCGGGCAATTTAAAACCCATGCGAAAAAACACCATTATCAGCATCGTGGCCGTGCTGGCTGTCATTGCTTTCATCGCCACCGTCATTTTGTACCGGATCGGGCAGTTCAAAAAAATGGGCGCGGAATTCGAAGCCTCCAGCCGCAATCGCGCCGCCGTCACCGTGAGCACGATCACCGCCGGCGAACAGGTCTGGCGCTCTTCACTCAACTCCGTCGCCACGCTTCAGAGCAACGCGGGCATTCTTGTCTGCGCCGAGCTTGGCGGTCGCGTCACGCGCATCGCCTTCGAGTCGGGCGCAAACGTGAAGGCGGGGGAAATCTTGGCCGACCTCGACACGTCCATCGAGGACGCGCAACTCAAGGGCCTTGAGGCGCAGGCCGCGCTCGCGAAAATTTCCGTCGCGCGCGCCCGCGAACTTTTCAAGGGCAACGCCAGCGCCAAAGCCGATGTCGACGCCGCCGAGGCCGCGTTGATCCAGGCCGACGCCGCCGTCGAACAAATGCGCGCCACCATCGCCAAGAAACACATCACCGCCCCGTTTGCGGGCCGCACCGGCATCCGCAAAGTCGACCTCGGCCAGGTGCTCGGCGCGGGGCAGGCGATTGTCGCGCTCGAGGCGACGGACCCCATTTACGCCGACTTCGGCGTGCCGCAGCAGGAAATCTCCCGCGTGCGCCCCGGCATGACCGTCCGCATGACGACCGACGCGATTCCCGGCCGCGAATTCACGGGTAAGATTGAAGCGGTGGAGCCGCGCGTCAGCGATTCCACGCGCAATGTCCGCGTGCGCGCCGTCTTCGCCAACGACGGCGAAACGCTGCGCCCCGGACTCTTCGCCCGCGTGTCCGTCGACCAGCCGGAGACGCAAAAACTGATCATCCTCCCCGACGCCGCCATCACCTACAATCCCTACGGCGATTTCGTCTACGTGTTGCGCGAGGAAAAAACGCCGGACGGCGCCACGCGCCTCATCGCGTACCAGGAGTTCGTGACCGTCGGCCAGAAACGCGGCAGCCAGGTGGCCATCCTCAAGGGCCTGACTCCCGGCGAAACCGTCGTCACCTCCGGCCAGATCAAGCTGACCAACAAAGCGCCTGCGGTCATCAACAACGACGTCGTCCCCTCCGACAATCCCGCGCCCAAACCCACGGAAGGATGAACCGCTTCGCGGTAGTTTAAGATGAAAGTTTAAGATTAAGGGCCAAACCTCCGCATCCACCTTCGCCTCCGCTTCCGCTACCTCACTTCAACTTAAACTCTAACCTTAAACTGCGCGCCCCGGCGCGCCACTTCCTCCCTTCAACTTAAACTCTAAACTTAAACTGCCGCTTCGCGGCTCCACATGCGTTTCACCGACATCTTTATCAAGCGGCCCGTTCTTTCGCTGGTCGTCAATCTCTTCATCCTCCTCGCGGGCTGGCTCGCCATCAAAGGGATGAACATCCGCCAGTACCCGGTCACCAACAACGCCGTCGTCAGCGTGACCACCATCTATCCCGGCGCGAGCGCCGAACTCGTGCGCGGCTTCATCACCACGCCCCTCGAACGCGAAATCGGCTCCGCCGACGGCATCGACTACCTCGAATCCGTCAGCGCGCCCAGCATGTCCGTCGTCAAGGCCAAGCTCCGCCTCAACTACGACCCCAACGCCGCGCTCACCCAAATCACCTCCAAGGTCAACAAAGTCCGCGGCGAACTCCCCGCCGACGCCGAGGACCCCACCTTCGAAGTCGCCATCGGCGAAAGCACCGACTCGATGTACCTCAGCTTCTCGAGCGACATCCTCGAAGCCAACCAGCTCACCGACTACCTCATCCGCGTCGTGCAGCCGAAAATCGGCGCCGTCGAAGGCGTGCAAAAAGCCGAGGTCATGGGCGCGCGCACCTTCGCCATGCGCATCTGGCTCAAACCCGCCAAAATGGCCTCCCTCAACCTCAGCCCCTCCCAAGTCTACCAAGCCCTCGCCGCGCAAAACTTCCTCTCCGCCGTCGGCAAAACCAAGGGCGAAATGACCGTCACCAACCTCAACGCGCGCACCGACCTCCACACCGCCGCCGAGTTTGCCGACATCATCATCTTCCAAAACAACAACGAAATCGTCCGCCTCTCCGACATCGCCGACGTCGAACTCGGCGCCGAGGATTACGACGCCGCCGTGAAGATGGACGGCTCCGACGCCTCCTTCATGGCCGTCTCCGTGCTCCCCACCGCCAACCCCATCGACGTCATCAAACGCGTCCGCGCCATCTGGCCCGAAATCGTGGAACAAATGCCCGCCGGCATCACGCCCATGATCGCCTACGACGCCACCGAGTTCATCAACGACTCCATCAACGAAGTCATCCGCACCCTCATCGAGGCGATGATCATCGTCATCATCGTCATCTACCTCTTCCTCGGCTCGCTGCGCTCCGTCGTGATCCCCATCGTCGCGATCCCCCTCTCGCTCGTCGGCTGCACCGTGCTCATGATCGCGATGGGCTTCACCATCAACCTCCTCACGCTCCTCGCCATGGTGCTCGCCATCGGCCTCGTGGTGGACGACGCCATCGTCGTCGTTGAAAACATCCACCGGCGCATCGAGGAAGGTCTCGCGCCGCCCGATGCCGCGCTCAAAGGCGCGCGCGAACTCGTCGGCCCCATCATCGCGATGACCATCACGCTCGCCGCCGTGTACGCCCCCATCGGCATCCAGGGCGGGCTTACCGGCGCGCTCTTCCGCGAGTTTGCGTTCACGCTCGCCAGCGCCGTGCTCATCTCCGGCTTCGTCGCGCTCACCCTCTCGCCGATGCTCTCCTCGAAATTCCTGCGCCACAACCCGAACCCCCGCGGCTTCGAGGCGCTCCTCGACCGCGGCTTCCAGAAACTCCGCAAAACCTACGAAAACTTCCTCACCATCTCGCTCGACCAACGCCCCGCGATGCTCGTCATCGCCACGCTCATCATCCTCTCCATCGCGCCCTTCTTCATGCTGACGCAGTCGGAACTCGCCCCCGTCGAGGACCAAGGCTTCATCATGGCCGTCGTCGGCGGCAGCCCCAACGCCTCGCCCGAGCAGGCCGCGCAACAAATCGCCCAGGTCAACACACTCCTCAAAAGCTACCCCGAGTCCGACAAATTTTTCTCGATCACCGGCTTCGACCCCATGGCCGGCGTGCTTGCGCCCGCCTCCGGCTTCATAGGCTGGGTGCTCAAACCCTGGAAAGACCGCCCGCGCGACACCGTCACGATGGCCAACACCTTCACGCTCGACACCGCCAAAATCGCCGGCCTGAAAATCGGCGCCTTCCCCCCGCCCTCGCTCCCCGGCTCCACCGGCTACCCCGTCGAATTTGTCATCGCCTCGACCGACGACCACAGCCGCCTCATCGAAGTCGCCGACGAAATCGTGAAACGCGCCCGCGCCAGCGGCCAGTTCGCCGTCGTCGAAAGCGACCTCCAGTACGACCAGTCGCAGACCGACATCATCGTCGACCGCGACAAAGCCGCCGCCATCGGCGTGAACATGCAGCAACTCGGCGCCGACCTCGGCTCCATGCTCGGCGGCGGCTACGTCAACCGCTTCTCCATCCAGGGCCGCGCCTACAAAGTGACCCCGCAAGTCGAGCGCGCCTTCCGCCTCAACCCCGGACAACTTGGCGACTACCACATCTCCACCGCGAGCGGCGAACTCGTCCCCGCCTCCACGATCATCACGCTCGAATCGAGCGTGCAGCCGCGCTTCCTCAACCGCTTCCAGCAACTCAACGCCGCCACGATCCAGATGTATCCCATGATTCCCATTGGCGAAGCCGTGGCCTGGCTCGACGCGCAGGCGAAGGAAATCTTCCCGCAAGGCTACACCCACGATTACAAAAGCGAGTCGCGCCAGTTTGTGCAGGAAGGCAGCACGCTTGCGACGACCTTCGTGCTCGCGCTCGTCGTCATCTTCCTCGTGCTCGCCGCGCAATATGAAAGTTTCCGCGACCCGCTCATCATCCTGATGACCGTGCCCATGGCGTGCGCCGGCGCGCTCGTGTTTCTCTTCATGGGCTTTGCGACGCTCAACATCTACACGCAAGTCGGCCTCCTCACGCTGGTCGGCCTCATCTCGAAGCACGGCATCCTCATGGTCGAGTTCGCGAACAAAATGCAGGATGAAGGCATGGACAAATTCCAAGCCATCGCGCACGCCGCCGGCGTCCGCCTGCGCCCGATCCTCATGACAACCGCCGCGATGGTGCTCGGTGTGCTCCCGCTCCTGCGCGCCACGGGAGCGGGCGCCCAAAGCCGTTTCAGCATGGGCCTTGTGATCGCCACCGGCATGAGCATAGGCACATTTTTCACGCTCTTCATCCTCCCGGCAATCTACACCTTCATAGCCCGCGACCACGCGAAAGGGAGGGCAGGCGTAGAGGGAGTAAGGGAGTAAGGGAGTGAGGGAGGGGGCGGAATACGCGAAGGCACGGCGTATCGCCGGGAGGGCAATCGCTTCTGATGGTTCAGTGGGGGCTTGCCTCCCATCCGGCGGCGCGATGCAAGGCGTTGCACGGTGCAATCGCTTCTGATGGTTCAAGGGAGCTTGTCCGGGAGGATGCCGGTTGTTTGGGTTACCATCAGTTAATAATATTAAAATCTTTCCATCCCATGACTTCAAAGCCCAATCCTTGTATATTCAATCCCTGCATATCTGCCTTCCTGATTGCGGTCGTCCTGACACCCGCCGCCCGCGCGCTCGACTGGATTCGCGTGAGCGCCGAGGATCGCGCCGCCACGGAGTCGAAGACAGACCCAGAGGCCGGCGCGGAAATCCTCTACCGCGTGGCACAGTATGATAACAGCACACTGGGCGACGGACAGATAGAGGAATACGTGAGAATAAAAGTGTTCAATGAAAAAGGCGTCCGCCGCGTGGCCAAAATGGAAGTCTTCTGCGAAAAATACGAATATATGCACAGCATGGAGGCGCGTGTCATCAAGCCCGACGGGACCATAATCAAGGTCGGCAGAAAATCGTTTTTTGACCGCATGGCCATAAAGTTCGGGGACACAAGCGTGCAGATGCGCGCATTTTCATTCCCACAACTCGCGCCCGGCGACATTGCGGAATATAAATGGGTAAAAGTCAGCTACGGGGGTATCGGCGGGAGAAAACTCCGCCTGCAAATGGACCTGCCCACGCGGCATGTCATTTTCCGCCTGAAACCACGTCCCACTTTTCCCGGCGAGCGCACCGTCGCCTTTGCCCACGGCTGCCCGGAGCAAAAGACAAAATTGTCCGGCGATGGCTACACCTGCCTGGAGATGCGCGATGTCCCGGCCTATGTGATTGAGGCGAACATGCCGCCGCCCGATGACATGCAACCGTGGATATTGTTTTATACAACCGACTGGCCGGGAAATCCGGAAGGCTTTTGGAAATGGATTGGCACGGAGGCCGCAAGCAAGGCCGAACGCCATGCGAAAAACCCAAGCAAGACCGTGCGCGAAAAAGCCGCGTCGCTGACGGGGGACGTGACGGAAACGGCGGAAAAACTCGCGCGCCTCAACGACTATTGCCGCCAGTCCATTCTCAACGTCAGTTACTTTGCGCCCACCGGCGGCGCGGACAGGAAAAAACTCATGCAAGACTTCCGTTCGCCCGATGAATTGATGACGAGCGGGTTTGGTAACTGGCGTGATATTCCGGTTTTGTTCATGGCAATGGCCAGGGCGCTGGGCCTGGATGCGAGGCTTGTGCTGGCCGCAAATTGGACTCACGGCGTTTTCAGGAAGGGAATCCGGAGTCGTCATTATCTGCCCAATCATCTTGTGGCGGTCAAAGAGGGCGAAGGCTGGAAATTTTATGATCCGGCGCACAGCCACGTGAGCACCGGCTCGCTGTATTGGATGAACGAGGGCAACCGGGCGCTCATCACCTCGCCCAAGGCTGTCGAGTGGGTCACGCTGCCGGTGACGCCCGCGGACCGGTCATTGCAAAAGCGCACGGCCCGGCTTCGCCTGGACGAAGAGGGCACGCTTACCGGCAGGGTTGCGTTTGAATACAGCGGTCATAGCGAAACCGACGCGCGGCGTGATTTTTATAAACTGGAGCCGGCAAAAGCCATGGATCTCCTGCGCAAGCGCGAGAAGCAACGCAACCCCGCGTGCGTGGTCTCGCGCCTGCGCGTGGACAATTCCGACGATTTTTCAAAGCCGGTAAAAGTCAGCTACGACGTGGAGATACCCGGCTACGCGGAGAAGGCGGGCGACCGTCTCTTTATACAACCCGCGTTCTTTGAGAAAGGCGTCGAAAATATGTTTCCCGAGAAGAAACGCGTTAATGATATTTTTTTCAAATACAACAAAGCGACGGAGGATGATGTGACAATCAAGATTCCGGACGGGTATCAACTGGAGGAGGCCAGCGCCCCGTCTTCGGCGGGCGAGGCAAACTGGGGGCGTTATAAAGTGACGCTGGCTTTCAAGAAAAACGCCGGTGAAATCATATGCAAACGGGAGTTTGCCTTCAACCAAAGAAGCCTCTCTGCCGAAGGCTACAAGGTGGTTAAAAGAATATTCGATTATGTGCATGCGCAGGACGCCCACATTCTCACGTTGAAGGCCGGGGCCGGTGAGTGATGCGCGGAGTGAGGTCACATGAATAATACAAGGATTGTCGCATTGTATATTGTGCTTGCCGCGTGCGCGTGCGTCGCGGCCCGCGCGGAGAAACTTGATTTGCCGCCCTGGCTTGTGGAGGCATGCCAGCTGGAGGCGCCGCCCGCGGGGGACGCGGGTTCAATCGTGCTGCACGACGAATGTGTGATGACGGTCGCGCCGGACGGAAAAATAACATCGACCTTCATGGGCGCGGTTCGCGTCGTGAGCGAGGCGGGCCGCCCGGCGGCGAATGTGATGGCGCATTATGATTCCAACTCGGAAAAGATCACCGGGTTTCGCGCCTGGCTTGTAAAGCCGGATGGCGATGGGAAAAGCTACCGCGTCAGGGACGCCGTGGATGCCTCGATGGCAAAGGCGATCTATACCGAGCAGCGGCGGATCAAGTTGTCCGTGTCGGTCGAGGCGTACAAGGATTGCATATTTGCCTATGAATATACAAAGGCGTCCCGGCGTATTTTCGCCCAGAATATGTGGAGTTTTCAATCCGCGCGCTCAGTGGCGCTTTCGCGTCTGACATATACGCTTCCCAAGGGCTGGTCGGTCAGGGGAACCATGAGCAGGGGCAAACCGCCGGAACCGGTGGTGGCGGGCAATTCCCACACGTGGGAGATGCGCAATCTGCCAGCCGTGCGTTCCGAGCCGATGGGGCCAACCTTCTGGCGGATCGTCCCGCGGCTCAATATTGATGTGTTTCCGCCGGCGGGCATGGCAAATCCGCCGATCGTGTCGTTTTCCTCGTGGGCGGATGTTTCGGAATTCCAGAGCAGGCTTTTGGAAGTGCCGGCGGCGCCCAATGCGGCGGTCGGGGCGAAGACGCGCGAGTTGCTGGCGGCGGCGGGAGACGGTCTGTGGGATCGCATCAGCGCGCTCGCTCGATATGCGCAGTCGATAAATTATATTATGATTACGATGAACACCGGACAGGGCGGCGGCTACACACCGCGTCCCGCGCCGGAGGTGCTCAGGACGGGGTATGGCGATTGCAAGGACAAGACCACCCTGCTGCGCTCCATGCTCAAGGTCGCGGGCATCAAGTCATATCCGGTTGCTGTATATTCGGGGGATCGCCATCGCGTGACCGGCGACTGGCCGACGCCGAAGGTATTCAATCACATGATTACCGCCATCAGGATCGACGACCCGGCGATGACTTCGCCGGCAATCGTGGAGCATCCGGCATTCGGGCGGCTGTTGTTTTTTGATCCGACGGACCCGTACACGCCGCCTGGCGGTTTGTTATATAAAAATCAGGGCGCGCTCGTGCTCGTGCTGGCGGGCGGGAGCGGCGGGCTGGTGCGCCTGCCAATCACGCCACCCTCGGCAAACCACACGGAGCGCGCGGTCACGGTACGGATGGACATGTTTGGTTCGATTGCCGCGAGCATCACCGAGCACATGACCGGGCAGGTGGCCGCGAGGAGCCGCGCGGCCTATCGCATGATGGCGGCGAAATATCCGCAAACCATCACCAAGTGGATTGGCGAAACCGTGCGTCTGGCGAAAGTCGGAAACACCGAGGGCATCGACGACCCGCGCCGGGGGACGTTTAACATGAAAACCGAATTTGTCGCGCCGGGTTACGCCAGCATGGTGCGGGACAAGCTGCTTGTATTCAAACCCGCGATTGTGAGCCGGCGTGATCTTGTGCCGTTTACGCAGACTGCCAGGCGCGTGTATCCGGTGTTTATAGAGCCGGTCTCGTATGATGAGACGACCGACATCCGCATTCCGGATGGTTTTGTTGTGGATGAGTTGCCGCCAGCGGTGGAAACGGAAACGTCGTTTGGCCGGTATTCCGCGAAATGTGTTTATGATGCCGGCGCGCAAACGATCCGCTGCACCCGCGCGCTTTCGATGAGCGCCGCGGAAATCCCCGCAAAGGACCATGCAAGCGTGCGTGATTTTTATGAAACCGTCCGCAAAGCCGAGCAGGCGCCAGTGGTGTTGAGCAGGAGTGAGGGATGAGGGAGTGATGCGAGAGTGAGAGAGTGAAGGAGTGAGGGAGTGAAATACGCGAGGGCACGGCGTATCGCCAGGAGGGCAATCGCTTCTGATGGGAGTTGAGGCAAGCGATGCGAATGAGCCGCTTCGCGGCTCTCCCATTAGCCCGAGTTCCGCAGTTCATCCGGATGGCGAAAAAACTTTCAGAGGAGAGCGGTTTTTTGTCCGGGCGCGTTTCATAGGGAAACGTTATCGCGCGGGGCATGTAGTGCCGAACACCCTCTATCCATGCGGGAGATTTTTGTGCGATACTGCTGGGCATGTTTCTACGTCGCAAAACAAAATCCGTCCGGGGAGCCGGTTACAGTTATTGGAAT
>JAISGL010000127.1 GCA_031263125.1 Opitutaceae bacterium
CCACCGGCTTATCTCTGGCAAGCCTCCGGCTTGCCCCGGCGCTACCGCTAAAAAGCAAGGAATATTACCAACTGATATATTCAAAAGAACGTATGCGAATTATCACGCGTTATGGGATACCAGGCTTTACAGCGCGCTCCTTTTTCGCTTTTTTCCGGCCATGTTTGCAGCCAGTTCATCAATATATTTCCATCAACCGAAAAAAGAAAAACATGCCTCCTTTTTCGTTTCCGCGAAACTCGCGGGATCGGGCAGAAAGGCATCATTCAGATCAGCGGCAAACGCCCCGGTGAACTCCTCCTTCCCGTCGGCGCGCCTTGGAAAACCGCTCTCGCCGCCGCTCGCGAAAACACCGGCGCCGTCCCGCGCGTTGCGGGCAAACCCATTCGCAATATCATCCATGTGCCGGGCAGAATCCTGAATCTCGTCATGGGATGATGACGGCACCCCCTGCACCGCTCCACAACCCGCCACCCACCGCAAATGCGCCTTTTGGTCTTTCTATTATTTTTATTACTGTGCTGCCTCCTGATGCTCATTGCCGGTTTTCTGGAGGCGCCAATCGGGACGGCTTTGTTCACCATCATGTTTGTCACGTTCTGCGTCATTTGCGCAGGCGCAGAAAAAATTTCCAAGAATGGGAAGCTCTCAAAGGCATGGCAAATCACCGGCCTCTTCTCCATAATTCTCTTCATCGCCTCCACGATGATTTTTATCATTCGCGTGGCTGATTATTTTCAGCGGGAGCGGGCCGAAATGGATGCGCAAATTGCCGCCGCCGAAGCCGGACGCGCCGCCGTCAAACAAGCCGCCGCCGCCAAACGCCTCGCGGGAATCCCCGCCCTCGCCGAACGCTACCTGCACTGCTTGGATACCAATCCTGACTTCCCCGCCGGTGCTGACCCTGCGTCACGGAAACTAAACGAAATTAACATGCCCATCCGTGAAAAACTTTCCCGCCGCGACTATGCCGCCATCACGGAAGAGGAATACAACGTCATGCGGCGTGTGGTTTACGCCCTCGAAACAGCGGGGAAACTCAGCGACCTCCGCGCCCTCGCCGCCGAATACCACGGCAACGACCCCATCATTTGCAAAAAAATCCGCGACGCCGAATTCTTCGGACTCAGCGACGATGAAATTAAAATGATGAAAGATTGGATTTCCGCGCACAAGCCAGCCTCCGATACTGGACAACGCCCATGAACATCGTGCGCGCCAGACTCGTTGATCAGACTCGTTGATATTTCTTCAAAACAGTCGCTCATTTGTCGGGTGAGGCGCGAAGTTCGTGCCACGGGAAGATCGATTTGTCTTCTGGCGCAGGTTTTCGGAGAGCAAAAAAGAGTCGGTTTTTGCTTTTTTGCCATGATCAATTTCCGAGGCTTTGCTGCGCGTCTTTTTCCGTCTTTCCCGTTCATCATTTTTTACCGCCAGTCTTCGCCAACCGGGGAGTGTCCGCAAATCAAAGCACCTTGTATTTTAACCGAGGCACACGCGAAAAGGCTTTTTCATTTCCCGCCAAATCCGCGTCATATACAAGCGCGGTTGCCGCTATCCAGGCATCATTTTCACCAAGACGCTGTTTCAGCACCCGCTGCATCGCGGCAGCCTTGTATGCAATTGCTCGCGAGAGTTGAATGACGCGGAAGCGTGTGATGAAAGATTCAACATCCAGTTTGTTGTCAAAGCCCTCGGCAAATTCGCCAAGCGAGATAATGCTGATTGCCACGGCTTGTCCGGAGTGTGATGCAAGAAATCGTTTGGCCGGGCCGTTTGCCCGCGCCATCACTTCGTTTTCGAGTTCAATGATAAAACTGGTGTCAAGCAATAGCATGGCGGCGGCGTTTTTTCCCGGCACCTTTGCCTTCGAAAGGTTTCAGTGCCTCAAGCAACTCGTCCGTGGTCAGCGCGGGCCGCTCGTCCGCTATGCGGCGCACAACTTGTGAGAACGATTCATGGGCGCGTTTCTCTTTCGCCAGTATATTATAGACGTCGATTTCCAGTGAGATTGTCTTTGTTGCCATGTGCGCGAACCCTGCACGAACACCGCCCGCTGTCAAGCGGTGAGAGGTATCAGCGAGGGTCATCAGCGCGATGGAAGCGAACAGGCGCGCATCAGCTTTTCATCGTTGAATCCTTCTGCTCATGTCGTGGCCACGCCAGTTCGCCGAAGAGCAAAAAGGGGCAGGAGAGAGTGGGGGAGGGAGAAGGGGATAAGGGAGTGAGGGATGCAGGTTTTGTCCCTTCCCTTATTCCCTCATCCCTCACTCCTTCACTCCTTCACTCCCTCACGCCTTCACTCCCTCACGCCTTCATCTTCACCGCTCATTGGAAGCTCAGCTTGTCGAGGCCGAAGTGGCTTTTTTTGCTCGCGCCTTCGGCGTGTTTGACCAGCTCGATCTCAAGCACGTTTCCGCCTTTCAGCAGATTCACTGATTCAGCCTTGAATTGCATGATGCCGAGGTCGCGTCCGCCGAGATCGAGTTTGCTGAAGATTTTTCTGCCGTTCAGATAAATATCAAACACGCCATAATCACGCGCGACCGTGAACGTGCCAGTCAGCGTAAAGCGTCCTTCTACATTTGAATCGAAACCGAATTTTGCCTGATTGCCCACCTCGGCATCCCTCCAGTGCAGTTGCAGGCCGCCGCTCCATTGCGCCGCGTCATGCGTCTGGTAGGAAACCAGGCCAGAGGGCGTGCCCAGCCAGAGCAGGTTTTCACCTTCGATGCCCAAATCTTTGTCCAGAATAGGCGGATAGAGATCGGTGCGATCCAGCGCGACAGGCTCCCTGGCGCCCGCGATGTCATCCGGCGTCAGGTTGCGTCCGCCGGGGAGCATGTACCAAAAGGCGACGGGCGCGTAGTTAATCGTCATCCGAAGTGATGACCACAGTTCCATGTCGAATTGGAGCGACTTGGTGAAGGGTATCGCGTCCAGGGCGCGCACGCGGGCATTCACCGTGTAGCGCGGACTGAAATTTCCGGCGCCGGAGGGTTGCGCAATAAAAGGATGATCCGTGAATGTCTCGGGGCGGCACCATGCGTATCCATAATAATCTTCCGTTCCGGTGCCGAAATGTGAGGGGAATTTTTCGCCGTCCACGTAAACTTTCTCATCACCTTCGCCCCACCATTTATAGCCTGTGTTGAAGAGGGCGACGCCGTCGCCGACATACACGCCTTTTCCTTTCAGGCTGGCAAAATTGACATCCATCGCCTGCTCGTGGGGAGCCGCGAGCGCCCGCGTGTATTGCCGCCAGCCGGCGCCGAAGTGCATCGAGCGTCCATCCCAATTCCAACCTTTCACGTTCACGGAGGCATCGGCGACGCGCACCGGCTGCGTTCCCAGATTATGCAAGGTGATTGTACAGTTTTTGGCAAATGGCATGATCCAATACGCCTGCATCAGGCCATTCTCATCGGCCGAGGTGTACCATGTGTTTGTATATAATTGTTTGTAGCCGATGCCGAAAAAATCGCCCACGGGCGTCCATACTGTTTTTTCGCCGTCGAATATGATTTCGAGCACCGTGGAGCGGAACGCCTGCTCCTGTTTTTCCGCATGCAGGCGCAGGGCGATGTGCTGGATTGCGCCGGGGTTGTCCACTGCGACGGTTTTGCTTTCGCCGGGTTGCAGGCTGGCGTCAAGGCGGTGCGTCACGCCACCAGGCGCCAGCGTTTTTTTGTTTCCGGCAAGCGATGCGAGCGCGCCGGCGACGGCCTTTCTGTTTTTTTGCATTTCCTCCCTGGAATAGGAAACGACTTTTGCGGACGCGTCGTAGGTGCGGTAATTGATATTATAATAAACGGCCTCGGTTCCGGGTTGTTTCGCGCCGTAATCGTCCTCGCGCAGACCGGTGCTCTCGTAGGTGATTTTGCAGTGTTTTGCGTAGGGGATGGGGAAATACAAATTGTGTCCGCGTCTTTGATACGGGGTGGCCGCGGGTTCCGAGGCCGCCAGCGGGGCCGATGTCACAAGGCCGCCGCTCAATATGTTAAATGCCGCGCCTTCGATTGCGGGCGCGGGATTTTCGTCAATATAGACGCGCATCGTGCCGCGCCCGCTGTCTTTCCCGGAAAACGTCATCCAGAAACGGACAATCGCGCCCGGGCCGTCCGCGTCCATCATGACAAACTCGCGACGTCCGTTGTGTTTTTCCACGCGCAGAAACATGGAGCGGTCACGGTTTGCGAACCAGCCGGGTTGATCCTTTGCAACGCTGTCGCGATCGTAGCTGCTGCATTGTTTGCATGTGAAGACGGGGTCGGGAAAACGGGCGCGTTCATCGCGGTTTGTCATTTCGTCCAGCAGCGAGCCGATGGTGACGGTTGGTCCGCCGGCGAGGCATGATGCCGCCGCGATGCAAAAGCCCGCGACAATCAGGGCAGGGCGGAAAAGCAGGGAGGGTGATTTGGATTTATACATAAGGATGGAGATTTGGATGGAGATTTTGGATTATTCAAAATGTTCAAAAAAAAGCATGCATGGCGGGGTCGCGTTCAAGCGTTTTATACTGGTTTCCTCTGTAGTCCAGCGTCCGCGCGCCCGCGCGGCGGGGTGCGCGGCGGGGTTATTTTATCTACTGATGTTACGCTGCTCGTAGGGCCTGACCTTGTGTCAGGCCGCGCACGCGTGGGAGGCCACACTGGTAATTCACGGCCTGACACAAGGTCAGGCCCTGCAAAATCTGCCGGCTGCGTAACATCAGTTATCTGGCGTTTTTGACGGCGCGGTTTTGGCGGAGGAAGGCGTGCGGCGTGCAGCGCGGCGTCGGTTTCGGAGAGTTTGAAGCGGACGGCGACGACGTAGTTGCCCTCGTCGCCTTCGGTGTATTTGGCGTAGGTGGTCGCGACGAGCGTTGAGTCGGGGAGCACTTCGAGGCCGGGGTAGCCGCAGTCGTCCATGAGGCGTCCGGAGAATTTGTTTCCGCGGCGGTGGTTGTGGATGAGTTTCACACGGTAGCCGCCGGTTTCGCGGACGTTCACGATGTCGTCGTAGGAACCGGCCCATGCGACGAAGTGGTTGTTGGTCGGGCTGTTTTTGCGGCCGACATCGCGGAAGACGACGACCAGGCGTCCGTCGGGTGTATATTTGGCTTTGTGACGGTCGCCCCAGAGGGACTTGGGGAGTTTTTTCTCCTTCGACCAGGTGCGGCCTTCGTCGTTGCTGGTCATGAAAAGGGATTCGTGCGTGGCGTCCTCGCGGATGAGGCAGAGGAGTTGTTTGCCGTCGGGCGAGCGGACAATCTCGGGTTCGCAAAGACGGAGGCCGGGGATGTCGCGGACGATTTCATATGCGGACCACGTGAGGCCGCCGTCGGTGGAGAAAGTCTGCGCGAGGACGTTGGAGTGTTTTTCCCTGGTCTCGCCGGGGCGGCGGATGTTGGTCATGGCGAGGAGCCGTTTGCCGCCGTCAACAGGTTTCACGTCGGTGAAGGGCATGACGGAAGGGGCGAGGCCGGCGCCGGCGCTTTGCATGGGCGACCATGTTTTGCCGTCGTCTTCGGAGCAGGCGCGCCATGTGACGCCCTTGTTTTGCGCAAAGACGACGAGCCGCGCTTTCCCCGCCGGGTCGGTGAGGCAGTAAATGGCGGGGCAGTTGCGCATGGTTTTCCAGTTTTCCGGCACGGGCAGGAGGTCGCTCCACGTGAGGCCGCCGTCGTCGCTGCGTTTCATGGGGCCGCAAGGTCCGCCGTGGCCGATGGTCCAGACGCAGTAAATGGTTTTGCCATTGGGGAGGAGAACGGTGGTCGGGTGGCCTTGATAAATGTCCGTGGCGCCGCGCGCGATGATGACGTGGCGTGATTTGTCTGCCGACAGGTCGACCGTGCTGAGAGGAAAATCAGCCGTGGGCGGAATCAATCCGGCCTGTGCCGTTGCCGTTGCAACGCAGACGGCGGGTGTCGCCAGCGCGGCGCAGTGCGCAAGCGCGCATAATATTATGAGAATATTTTTCATGGAGGAAAAGAGACGTGAGGCGTGTGGCAAATCATCGCGGAGGATCAAGGGCCGCGATGCTTTTCAGATTGGAAGATTGGAATGTTTATGAAAAATCTTTTCCACGATGATGGAGAATTCAAAGGATTCAATGACGCAGCGTGTAATAATGCCGGGAATGATATAAATTTTCAGCGATTATCATCGCCTTGAGGCCCGATGTGTCTTCATATTTTTCTGTCATGCGAGACCATTCACCCTCTTGGAAACTTCCGGGGCTGCCCCTGCTCAAGCACGCCATCGCGGCGGGGGACGCGCGCCAGTCCTTCGTTGCATTGTTGGAAATATTGCTCGGCGCCGGCATGCCGCGTTCCGCCATCGTGCATGAAAACATTCCCGGCGGCCTGCCCGGTTCGCAGGATGTGCGCGAGCGGGGCGGGAGCAATCTTTCGTATGTCTCCGATCGCCGGTTCATTTTCACTTTGACGGGAGAGCATCGCACCATTCGCGATCTTGCGGACCGCGGATGCGACATCGTGGTGCGTCCCGGACAGCTTTGCTGGATGCCGGCGGACAGTTGGTATCTCGTGCGCAACGGCTCCTCCCGCACGATGTTGTCGGTGGTCTTTCAAAACAACTGCACGCGCTTCGTATGGTTTCACTACATGCCGCTGGTCTCAACCGTCGTGCAACCGGTTCCGATTTTGCTGTCGCATCAGACCGCGTCCATGCCCGGCGCCGAATTGGCGCACGCGCTTGCGCTCATGCACGCAGCCTGCCCGGCGACGTCTGCAATGGAGCCGGATGCGCGCATCTTCACCGTCTCCGCCCGCGCGTTGCTGGCCTGGTGTTTGCAGGAGTTGCGCAACGACGTGCAGACCGGGAGCGGGGCTTCTCACGCGCCCGAAGCCGGCGTCAGGCTGGTGAACGAGATCAGCGCTTATGTCACCGATCATTTGCAGGGAAACCTTTCGCGCGACCAGGTGGCGGCGGTGTTTGGAATCAGTTGCGATCATCTCACGCGTTTGTTCAATGCGCACGCCGTCAGCGGATTTGCGGAGTTTGTCACCGCCGCGCGCCTGCGTTTTGCCGAGCAGCTGCTTGCCGGGAGCAAACTTTCCATCAAGGAGGTCGGCGCATCCTGCGGCTTTAATTCCAGCGCGTATTTCGTGAAGCGATTTCGTGAGCGCCACGGCGCGCCGCCCCTCGAATGGAAGGCTGCGCGCGCAAAAAAAGCGAAATGACGGGCGGCATGAAAACCGGGCGGTTTTAGTTAATTACTAACTGATGTTACGCGACCGGCAGGGTTTTGTAGGGCCTGACCTTGTGTCAGGCCGCGAACTACCAGTGTGGCCTCCCACGCGTGCGCGGCCTGACGCAAGGTCAGGCCCTACGAGCCGCGTAACATCAATTAATATACTGATGTTACGCGAAGGTCGGCATTTGGCAGGGCGGCACCGCCGGAGCAAGCCGGAGGCTTGCCAGAAATAAGCCGGTGGTTAAGCGAGGCTTTGCGAGCGATACCACCGGATATATCGCAGATAAAAACCGCATCCCGAAGGGATGCCAGAGAGATTGTGTCACGATTTCTGGCATCCCTCCGGGATGCGGTGATTTTTATGTTGGGTTCCGGTGGTGTCGGTCGCGTTGCGACCTCAACCACCGGCTAATTTCTGGC
>JAISGL010000176.1 GCA_031263125.1 Opitutaceae bacterium
CTTTCTGAAAACAATACAAACCCATCAGATGATTCCGTGAGAGAAGCCATAAGCATCCTGCTTACCCCCGGGCAACTTGAGCAATTTGAAAATTACAGGCGCGAAGAGGCTTTGCTTGCCGAGACCAAAACGGCAGAAAGGAAATCAGAGCAGAGACTCAAGACGCTTTTCTCCAAATCTGAATCAAATAAGGTTAAAATTTAATAATCAAAATGCAAACTAAAAAATAATTAAACATGTGGAAACATATCTTATTATTCGTGCCATTGTTTTTCGCCGGCATGTTGCTGGACTGCCTGCTTGAACCGGGTGGGGTTGTTTCTTTTCGGGACAGGAAGCCAGCCCATAATCGCGGTAAGCCGGATTCAGCAATAATCCCAAATACGGTCACGGACAAAATGCCCACCGGCACTGGTAATGTGACACCCGCCAGAGAATTAACCAGAGCGGAAAGGAGGGCGATATTGGACTCCCTGTCACCAGAGGAAAAGAATGATCTCCTGGTGGAACAGACAAAAATCATAATGGAGGCGACTGGCAGCCCTCGCGGCAAGGAAGGCTATATTTTAAATTTGCATGAAGACTTAAGGCAATATTTCGATTTATTTTTTAAATACAATCAAATTTCCGAGGATGTCAGGAAAAAGACCCTTGATATTCTTGCAAATTGGGGATTTGAAAGCGCTGAATCCCTTAAGACCGCAGCCGTGACGACAGGTAAAACCTTTACCAATGAAGGCTCTTCGCTGAATCAAGAAATTAAAGAAAAACGACGTGCCGAATTGTTGCAAATAATGGATGAGGACATGGCTGAAAAAATAGCGTACATGTCAGACACAAGGGCACTTTTCCCGGAGTTATTGCAGACATGGGAGTCGAGCGACAGATTGGCAGCTTATATGAAAGAAAATTCTGCTCCGCTGGAGTCGCGGCAAGTGTGCTCATTGGTGGATGTTCTCACAGGAGCCAGGGCAAATCCGAACGATGATTCTATTCGCGATGCCATATGTGCATTGCTCACTTCCGAGCAGGTGGCGCAATTTGAGAATTACAGGCGTGAAGAAAATTTGCTCGCCGAGACCAAAATAGCGGATGAAAAATCAGAGCAGAGACTCAGGACGCTTTTTTCCAAATCTGGATCAAATAAGGCGGAAATTTAATAATCAGAATGTAAACTAAAAAATAATTGAGCATGTAGAAACATATCTTATTTTTCGTGCCTTTGTTTTTCGCCGGCATGCTGTTGGACTGTCTGCTTGAACCGGGCGGGGTTGTTTCTTTTCGAGAAACATCTTCTGCGGCCTCTCATGGCAAAGCCGCGGGTCCTTGCGGGTTTTCTTTGCCGCCATATGTTCGCCATAGTGGGCGCTGAAAATAAAAAACATAATCATTGCAAGCAAATGCAGTATATATTTCATATTATTTATTCTATTGTTTCACCTAACTATTTTAATCGTATGAAGGATGCGATGAATTCTCTTTCGCTCACTTTCGATTTGCTGTTACCCAGGGGTGTCCGATGGCCCCGGATTCTCGTCGGATTTGTCTATTTTTTCGATTAATTCCGGCGTCTGGAGATTTGCTTTCATTTGACTTAAAATATCTGCAATAATGACACATTTTCCTTTCAGCCAATTTAGTTCTGCCTGCGAGTCTTCCAAGATAACGGTGCCATTTTCAATATTTTTAGAGATATCTTCCATCGCTTTTTCCAAAGCAACCTTATATTTTCGCAAGACAGCAATGGCACCTTCTTTATCATGACTATAAGTAAAACGTGTTACGTTTTCGGGGTAAGAATAAGTGCGGACAAAATTGGTTGCGGTTCGAGAGTTTAATTCATTAATAATTATCTTGTTTGCTGATTTTTGATTTTGTAATATGGTTTTTAATAATATATCATATTTCTTTGGTCCTAATGCGTCTTTATGAAGCGTTCCGGATAATGCCGAGTAAACGGCAGTTTTAGTTAATTCTTTATCATCCTGCCCAGGCAAAAGACCAATGCCGGCAGTGCATACAAAAACAAACAGAAGTGTTGCAAAAACCTTTGTGGTTTTTCCAGATATTATCATAAAACATGCAAATATAAGAGGCTCAATGGTTTATATGTAAGTGGTCGAGATGTGAAATTTTTACATAAATGGCAGATGCTTGAGAATGCGTATAGGTGATTTTAATAGTAACACTTCACGTTACGTCGCTTCGCTTCACTTTGACTCGCGCAAAAGCTTTTCCAGTGCGGCCATGCCTTTTACCGCGTTTGTGGGGAGGCGGGCGCCTTTGGCGCCGAAGGCGTACAGCGCGGGTTCCGGTTCCATGACGCAGGCGGTTTCGTCGATTGCGGTTGTGTCGAGGTTCAGCTGTCTGGCGAAAAATGCGTACACGGCGGCGCGCTTGCTCGGACCGTAGTCGTGGCCTTCGTCGGGGAGGTGCACGTTTTCCACACTGGCGGCATTTCCCGACAGGGCGTAGATGTGTTTTATAAAGGGATATTCGATTTCGGGCACGTTGCTGGTCCAGTCCTTGCCGTCGGAGACGATCAGTTGCGGGCGCGGGGCGGCGAGGGCGGCGAGTTCGCAGTTGTTCATGCCACCGGCGGCGAGGTGCACGGGGCGGCCGCTTTCACAGGGGCAGCCGCCGTCGAAATGCGCGGAGACCATCACGACGGGGGCGCTGGTTTTCACGCGGTCGTCGAGCGCGGCGAGCATCATTGTCTGCGAGCCGCCGCCGGAGGCGCCGGTGACGGCGATGCGGGTGGCGTCGATTTCGGGGAGCGCGGAAAAGCTGTCGATGATGCGCAGGCCGCTGAGGATTTGCATGGTTTGCGCCATCGGGGTGCGGTGGTCGGCTTTGTCGAATTGCAGGAGCCATTCGCCGTAGGCGAAGAGGTCGTAGCTGATGGCATACGCGCCCATGCGGGCGAGCGTGGCGCAGAGGATTTGCTGGGCGTTGTTGTAGCGTCCATCCGCGGAGTGGCCGTTGGGCGCGACGATGAGCGGGCATTTGCCGCGCGGTTTTTCGGGCATGTAGACGGAGCCGCACACGTGGACGCCGGGGAGTATTTCGAGGGCGAAGTTTTGGATTTTGCAGCCGGCGTGCCGGCGGGCGGCGGTGAGGATGGGCACGGATTTCGGCGGCGCGGGCATGGGGTCGAGTTGGAGCGCCGCGAGGAGCGCGGGGCGGAGCATGCGGACCTGTTTTTCCCAGATGGATTTGTCGTTGTAGTATTCGGTGAGGTGGCGAATTTCGGCGGCGCCTTCGGCTTCCGCGCGGCGGGCGTGGTCGTAGGCGTTGATGCGGTAGGTTTTGCCGCCTTCGTAGTCGGCTGCCAGATCGAAGGGCGCGAGGACGTTGCGCAGGGATTCCGCGGCGCTGTGGCGGCGGATGCGGTGGCCGGCCCAGGGGAGCGTTTTGTTTTCGAGGAGTTCCGGGTTGCGGATTTTCAGGGTGAGGCCGAAGCGTTCCTTGATTTCGCCGATTACCTCGGCGAGCGGACGCGACATGTCGGGATTGTCGTTGGCGGGAGCGTTTGCGGAACGCGCGGGTGTCAGTGGAATCACTGATGCGGCAAATACAAATGCGAGTTTTGCGAGGAGCAGTTTTGCGAGGATGCGGGTCATGAGTTTCACGACGGAAAAATAGCATGTGTGCAAATTTTGTGAAGAGGGATTTGCGATGCCGGATTTTGCGAGACCGGGCTTTGCAAAAACCGGTTTCGCAAAAACCACTTTCCAAACCGGAATGCTGTGCTATCAGTAAAACGCACGCGTCAATCCGTCTCCATCCGGATGTCCGGACGCGCTTCTTCATCCAATCCAAAAAACTTCCTGATTGCTCTTTATGATCGTCGAAATCCTCGCTTCCGCAACCGCCGGGGTGGACATTCCGCTCTGGCTCATCGCGCCGTTTGCGCTGCTGCTGCTGCTCATCGCGGTGATGCCGCTGTCGCCGCACGCCATCAAATCGTTTTGGGAAAAACGCTACATGTTTGTCGCGATCGGCCTGGGATTGCTCGTGGTCGCGTATTATCTGGTGCAAATCCCGGGGGGCGGCATGACGACGGTGCATACGTTGAAGGACTATTTCTCGTTCATCTGCCTGATCGGGTCGTTGTTCGTGGTGGCGGGCGGCATTCATATCAATATTCGCGGCGAGGGGTCGCCGTTTGAGAATGTCGTTTTCCTCGCGATCGGCGCGGTGATGGCAAACGTGATCGGCACGACCGGCGCGTCGATGGTGATGATCCGTCCGTGGGTGCGCATGAATCGCGCGCGCATCAGTCCGTATCACATCGTGTTTTTCATTTTCGTGGTGTCCAACGTCGGCGGCGCGCTCACGCCCATCGGCGATCCGCCGCTGTTCCTCGGCTACATGAAGGGCGTGCCGTTTTTCTGGCTGATCGAGCATGTGACTTTGCAATGGGTCGTCACCGTGGCGGCCATCATCGCGGTGTTTTTTGTGTTCGATTTGCGCGGTTTCAGGAAAATGTCCGCGACGTTTCAGGCCGGTGCAAAACAGGCCGACACGTGGCGTTTCGATGGCGCGATCAATGTGCTTTTCCTCCTCGTCATCGTGGGCGCGGTGCTGCTCGTGCATGAGGCGTATTTCCCGCTTCGCGAAGTCATAATGCTCGGCGCGGCTGTTGCGTCCTACCTGCTCACGCCCAAGGCCGTGCATGCGGCAAACGCGTTCACCTTCGGCCCGATCAAGGAAGTGGCGTTTCTGTTCATCGGCATTTTCATGACCATGATGCCCGCGCTCGGATACCTCGAAATCCACGGACAGCAATTCGGCTTCACGCATGCGCTCCAGTATTATTTCACCTCCGGCTCGCTCTCGTCGGTGCTCGACAACGCACCGACTTACCTGACGTTTCTCGAAGTCGCCAAGAGCAGCGCGGGCAACGTCGGCGTGCCCGCGCTCCTCGCCACGTATCCGCACTATGTCGTTGGCGTGAGCCTCGGCGCGGTGTTCTTCGGCGCTATGACCTACATCGGCAACGGCCCCAATTTCATGGTGAAATCCATCGCCGAGAGCGAAGGCGTGGCCACGCCGACCTTCGTCGGTTACATCGTGAAATACAGCCTGCCGATCCTCCTGCCGATCCTCGCGGTATGCGGATGGCTGTTTTTGCGCTGACGGTTCGGAGGGCAGGGGGACAGAGGGCAGAGGACAGAAGACAGAGAACAGAGGACGGAAGGCAGAGGACAGAGGTCGGAGGACAGAGAGCAGAGGCTGGAAGACAGAAGACAGAGGACGGAGGGATAGAGGTCGGAAATTCCGGCCTCTTTTCACGGTCTCTTTTCACGGCTTCATTTCACGGCCTCTTTTTTGTTTCCGTTTTTCCAAACTCTGACATCTGATTTCCGGCTTCCGATCTCCGCATTCGTTCACATGTCACAAAATCGCATTACAAACGCGCACGCCAACGGCGCCGGAATTACCCACGACTATCATTTCGCCAGCGACAATACCTCGGGCATTTGCCCCGAAGCATGGATCGCCCTCGCGGAGGCCAATCAGGGCCGCCTGCCTTCCTACGGCACGGACAAGTGGACCCAGCAGGCGTGCGACCTCATCCGCGGCATATTCGAGAAACCCGACATTGAGGTGTTTTTTGTTTTCAACGGCACCTCCGCCAACTCGCTCGCCCTCGCCTCGCTCTGCCAGAGCTACCACAGCGTGATCTGCCACGACTACGCGCACGTCGAAACCGACGAGTGTGGCGCGCCCGAGTTTTTTTCCAACGGCACCAAACTCCTCGTCAGCGCCGGCCCCAATGGAAAACTCACGCCCGACGCCGTCGAAGAACTCATCCTCAAGCGCGCCGACATTCACTACCCGAAACCCCGCGTGCTCTCGCTCACGCAAAGCACCGAGTGGGGCACCGCCTATACGGTCGATGAACTCCGCGCCCTCACCGTCGCCGCCAAACGCCACGGGCTGCACGTGCATATGGACGGCTCGCGTTTTTCCAACGCCGCCTCCGCGCTCGAATACCGCACCGGCGCCACGCCCGCCGACATCACCTGGCGCGCCGGCGTGGACGTGCTCTGCTTCGGCGGCACCAAGAACGGCATGAACACCACCGAGGCCGTCGTGTTTTTCAACCCGCAACTCGCGCACGAATTCGACTACCGTTGCAAGCAGGCCGGTCAGCTTGCGTCGAAAATGCGATTCCTCAGCGCGCAATGGGTCGGCATGCTCAAGGATGGCGCGTGGCTCCGCAACGCCGCCCACGCCAATCTCATGACAAAACGCCTCGCCGCCGCCCTGCGTGAAATCCCCGGCGTGCGCCCCATCGTGGAGCCGGAAGTCAACGCGCTCTTCGTCGAAATGCCCCAAGCCGCCGCGAACAGACTCATGACGCAAGGCTGGCATTTCTACAATTTCATCGGAGCAAACGGCTATCGCCTCATGTGCTCGTGGGACACCCGCGAGGAAGACATCGACCGCTTCACCGCCGCCGTGCGCGCCGCCATCGGGCAATAGGAACGAACGCCGCTCATTGGAATATGCGTTCACGTCGGGGCAGAAAAAAAACGTCTCAACTTGAACGCAAATTGGAACAAGGGATTCGACTAAAATGAATTCGCCAAAGAGAGGCGGAAGCGCACCGGTTTGCGCAAATGGTTCGTCACCATTACGGCTGCCGCCGCCATCAACGTGATCGCTTCATTGCCCC